>NZ_BCBQ01000060.1:0-40629 GCF_001320885.1 Pseudomonas sp. NBRC 111140 | reverse complement strand
ACGTGACCTACGGCTCCTACAACCATGCCGAAACCGGTATCGATGTAGGCGATGCCCTGAACGACGAACAAACCCTGGCCGGCCGCTTCACGGCCAAGATGCAGAACAGCGACCGCGAGTACGACCACTCCCAGGACGACAACCGGTTCGTGATGGGCGGCCTGACCTGGGCGCCCACCGACTTCACCTCGGCCACCATGGTGCTCGACTACCTGAAAACCGATAGCTCGCCGAACAGTGGCGGCTACCCGCTGGACAAGGAATACGACCGCAGCGATTTCTATGGCGAGCCCAGCTACAACTTCCACAATGTGGAGCGCACCAGCCTCAGCGGCAACATCACCCACGACTTCGACAATGGCTTCGTATTGCGCAGCAACCTGCGTTACAGCGAGCTGAGCGATGACTTTGGCTACGCGTACCTGAGCGACAGTGCCTCGCGTGTCGGCACTACGATTCCACGCTACATCTTCGGCACCGACAGTGATGCCGATCAGCTCAATGGCAACCTGATGCTGCAGTACGATGCCCAATTCGAGCATATCGACAGCAGCACCCTGGTGGGCGTGGAGTACCTCGACTCGACGACCAAGCAGAGTTCGGTCTACGGCCTGGCGCCTTCCATCGACATCGCCAACCCGGTATTCACCGGCGTGCCAGGCGGCATCACGCCCTATACCCGCAAGAAGAATGATGCCACCACCAAGGCGGTGTTCCTGCAGCAGAACCTGTCGTTCTTTGACCGCGTCATCGCCACCGCAGGCGTGCGTAATGACTCGATGGACCTGTCCAGCAAGGAGTACATCGGTGGCGAGCAGACGGAAAAGGACAACTTCTCCGAAACCTCTTATCGCGCGGCACTGACCTATATCGTCAACGATGAAGTCTCTACCTATGTGAGCATGGTGGAGTCCGTATCACCCCCGCAAGTTGGCGTTACGCCGCAAACGGGCAGGCAGTATGAAGTGGGCGTGAAGTATTCGCCCCTGGGCATGGACGCACTGTTCTCGGCTGCCGTTTACGACCTGACCCAGGAGAACGTGACCATTGCCGTGGTGCTGCCAAGCGGCATCATCGAGCAGCAGACAGTGGGCGAGTCACGCGTGCGCGGTCTCGATCTGGAAGCCAAGGCGCAAGTCACGCAAGACATCAGCGTGATCGGTGCTTACTCCTACATGGAGTCCGAGGTGCTGCGCGGGTCGTTGTGGAACGGCGACTCGCTCAAGGGCAATGAATTTGCCACTGCACCGAAGCACACCGCATCGCTGTGGAGCTATTACGACGTACCGGGCACGGATGTGAGCGTGGGTCTGGGCGCGCGGTACGTGGGTGCCTACTACATGGATGCTGCCAACACCAAGAAGAGCGACGGCACAACACTGTTCGACGCGGCGCTGAACTACAAGATCGCCAAGGGGACCGACCTGGCGCTGAATGTCAGCAACCTGTTCGACGAGCAACATGTGGTTGGGTCGGGGACGGCGAACTACTACAACCCCGGGCGCGAAGTGACGGCCAAGTTGAGTTACAGCTGGTGAGGTGGGGCGGGCTGGCACGGGCTTCGCCCGTGTTCGCGGGCAAGCCCGCTCCCACAGAACAACACATGACGCGTTGCAGCTAGAGCAAGCGCCCAGCGTCAGTACTTCATCAACCACGGCTGCAGGTCCTGGAGGTTGCTCACCACCAGTTGCTGGGCCTCGGGCAGTATCGCCATGTTGCGGTGGTCGATTTGATACCGCTGCAACACATACTTCACCAATGCCCTGCGGCTAGGCACCACCAATTGGCCATCGGTCATGCCGAAGTCGGTTTCGATGATTGCCTGCTGCGCCGTGTTCAACCGCCCATCAGGCGCGAAGATGACCGGCACCTCGACATTCCAGTCTTCATCCTGCTCACGCGTGTTCGGCGACGCGTCGAGCAAGCCTGGCTGCCCACGCAGGCGGCTGAGGACGAAGTCGCGGTACTGGCCGTTCTTTTCGCAGTAGGCCCGCACGTGCCAGCGCATGCCGGTGTACACCAGCGTGTGCGGGGCGATCAGGCGCACCTCGACGTTGGGGGTGTTGAAGGATACGTATTCGGTTTCCAGGCGCAGGCCTTCACGGCAAGCCTTGAGCAATGGGCGCAGCACCTCTGGCCGAATAGGGCGGTCAGGCACCTCCAGTACACGGGTGTGCGCGTAGGCCAGTGCCAACCCGTCGATGTGCGGCGCCCGTTCGTTGTTCTGGTAGAGCAGGTGCAGATAGGCGCTGGCGCTGTTATCGATGAACAGCGGCTCGAACTGCTCGCTCGGTACATAGCCCTTGATCTGCTTGTCATACGTCAAGTTTTCGGGCGCATGTTCGGTGATGTAGGTATTGATGTCCTTCGACGCCTGCTGGCGGCTGATGCCAAAGCTCTGCATCAGGTGGCCCGTGGTCAGCCGGCCTTCCCACCAGGCAACGGTTTCGATCAAACGATAGCGAAGTGCCAGGTCCCAGCGTACCTGCTCGATGGATTGCTTGCGTTTCATACCCTCTCCATGTGCGCGATTACTTTACCTGTATAAGTCTACATTCTAGACGTGTAGTTTTGCATTACATATCTTTGGTTCGTCTTCGGAACGCTCCGAAGGTAGCAAAGGACATGAGCATGACGATGCCGGAAGTGGTTGCGACGGGTGCCTTGGTGGCGATGGGGATCATCTTGCTGGTGCTGATTCAGCAGGGGTTGAGGCTGGGCGAGCTGGGCAAGAAGGTGGAGCACTGCCAGAAGGATTTGCGCTGGTTGCAGATTTGGGAGATGGAGAACCGCGAGCTGAGGGCGGCGTTGCGGGCGGAGCGGGAACATGTGGGGCAGTTGCGGCGCAAGGTGGAGTTGTTGCAGGGGGTGGTGCCGGTTGTGGATTAGTGCTTGGCAACGCTCTCGCCAAGCGCCCGCTGCCTTGCGCAGCGGGCACCTGACCGGGTTAGTTCAACCTTTTGAATTCTGCATCGATGGCTTCAGCTTCGTCGCGCCATGCCTGGAAGCGCTGCTGACGCACGCGGCTTTCATCCACGTTGGCCTGAAGTTCTTGTCGACGAGTATTGAGCTGCAGGTAGTCGGGGAAGAACTTTTCTTTGAAGGTTTCGGAGTTCACCAGGTCCAGGAAGTCCTGACGCTGCTGTTCGAAGTTGCTGACAATCTCCGCAACAGACTTCTTGAACGCTTCTTCGCGCTTGTATTGTTCCCAGCTGTCCCAGGCTTCAAGCGCCACGCCGATGAAGGCGAGGGCCCCGTTGGCACCTTTGGCGAACTTCACGGCGCCCCATGGCTTGAACTTCAGATACTTGCCGATATCCATGCCTACCGTCTTGGCAATCGTCGTGAGGCCATCGCGTGCGGCCAGTACCGTGGTGTTATTGATCAGGTTGCCCTTGAGCAGATGGTTGATGCCTTGCTTGCCCAGTGCCTTGACGGTGGTATTGAAGTGGTTGACCTCGCTGTCGAAGCCCACTTGCATCTTCTCGACCTCAAGCGTGATCGACTGGGTCTGGCGGCTGAACTCGTTCTGCAGACGGGTGGAGACGATAATGCCTTCAGCGCCAACCTCACGCTCGAAAAAGTCACCGAAGGTTTCCAGGCTGGAGCCTTTGGCTTGAATGATCAAGTCAGAGAAATAGCGCGTGGCGAAGGCGCGCAGGCTGATGCGTGCCTCCTCGATTTGCTGCCCGGTCACTGCCAGCTGATTGACCAAGCGGTTGTTGAGTTCATCAAGCCTGGCAACCTCCAATGCGACCTTCTCATCGTTCTCGATGGCCACAGGCAATTGGTTGTTGAGCACGTCACGGATGACGCTGACGCGCATTTCGTTGGCCAGCGCGGCGCTGCCACCGTTCTGCTTGATCTTGCCAGTGGTAGCCGTCTGCAACGTAGCGATGTGCGACAGCGCCTTGAATTGCTCAAGGTTGGCTAGCCAGTGCTCGACACCCAAGTCGAAAGGGTTTGCGGCCACGGCGACGATGGACAGTTCGGCGACCTCTTGGTCGCTCAGCCCGATTTGTTCACGAAGCCGACCTGCCACGTTGTCGCGCTTGACTTGCAAGTTGGATTGGTAGTCCTGTTCGTCCTCTACATCGGCCACTTCGTCGAAGCGGCTGAGGACGAACACGGTGCGGGGCAGGAGGTCCAGGGTGCGGAACAACCAGGTCAGGTCATCCTTGTGGCTTTCCTTGATGGGGTTGGTCGAGTTCATCACGTACAGCACCAAGTGCGCTTCGCTCACGTACTTCTTGGTGATGTCCTTGTACTTCTCGAGGGTGTGCGTTTCTGTATTTTCCTGTTGCTTGAAACCGAACAGCCCGGGGGTATCGATTAGCACGAAGTCTTCGCCGACCTCGTAGACCTTCACCTCATTGGAAGACTCCTGGTGGCTGATCTTCATGCTGGACCTGTCCAGCTTTTCCATCCAGGCCGCCGCGATCGAAGTCTTGCCTTCAGAGAAGCCGCCAATCAGCGCGACCTTGAGTTTTTCACCTGACAAACTGTTGATCACATTCTGCAATTTGCCGATCAATGCAGGATCAATCGGTATGCCGGCCTGCGCGCCCTGCCCGAGAAAGCCTTGCAGCCGGTCAAGCAACGTCAATGCGCTCGCCTGTTGGGCCTTGAATGTCTTAAGGGTGTTTTCCATTACAGGTTTCCTGCGATTTCAATTTGGCGGGAGAGGATTTTCAGCCGGTTAGTCGAACGTGACAGCGTGTCTACCTGGTTGGCTGCTTGTTTGGCCGGTGCCTCCAGGGCAAGGTCAAGTTGTTCGATCGTGTCCTGCATATCGTCAAGGGCAGCCGCCAGGCTGGAATGCAGCGTTTCGCGCAATTGCTCGGCAGCGCTGCGCAGGTTATTTTCCAGGGCCTGGCGTTGTTGTGACATTTTGTAGCTTGAGCTGAACGCACCAATAAGGGCTTTGCTGACCGAGACCAGTGCGGCCAGTACCGAGGCACCGACGAACCAGAGGCTGGCGCCGCCAGTGAACGGTGCAGCGGCGATCCCCGCAAGGCTGGCCAACAGGCCCATCACATTGATGCCGTTATCGATTTTAATGTTGAGCTTGAAATGCTCATTGAAACGCATGCTGCCGAGCTTCGCGTAACTTGCGGTCAGCTCCTGGGCATGCTCTTCAAAGCGTTTGAGAATAGCTTCGGCCGCCTTTTGGAACTTGCCGACCTCTGCGTTCACCGCCTCGGGCAGTTGTTTGCCCAGCAGTGCTTGCTGGCTTTCAAGCTCCTTGGTCAGGGTGCTTTTGAAAGTGTCGTTACTGATATTGGCTTCAATCTGTTTGTAAACGCTGTTGCGCACGTTGCTGGCGAAGTCATCGATCAAGGTTTCGCCACAGGCTTCCAGCCGCTTTTTCAGCGCCTGGAAACTGCTGTTCAGCTGGCTTTTGGCACTTTGCTCTTCCTGAGACAGCTTCCTCGACAGCGCGCTTAACGTTTGCTGCACGCCTGAGAGCGTCGTGGTGGTCTGGTTGAGCGCATCGTTCGCCTTGTTGAAGTTGGCCCGCACGATCTTGGCTTTGCCGTTAAGGATCAACCGATCGCTGAGCATCTGCAGGAAGGCCCGCAGGCGGGATTTTTCCAGCAACTCGTCGGCGCCGAAGTCCTCGAGTGCTTTGCTGCGACGTTTGGCATTCTGCGAGCCGGGTGCAAGGTGGTCGGTCGAGGCGAGGAATGCCGGCAGCGCGCTCAGCG
Source organism: Pseudomonas sp. NBRC 111140 (assembly GCF_001320885.1). Taxonomy (NCBI): domain Bacteria; kingdom Pseudomonadati; phylum Pseudomonadota; class Gammaproteobacteria; order Pseudomonadales; family Pseudomonadaceae; genus Pseudomonas; species Pseudomonas sp. NBRC 111140. The sequence continues at coordinate 34,921 of NZ_BCBQ01000060.1, read as the reverse complement.
CGAACACCTCCTGATAGTGTTTGCCAAGCTGCTCGCTCATCTTCTCATTCAGCCCGGCAAGGCTGATGTTTTCGTCGTCGGAGGTCAGCGGACGGTTACCCAGAGAGTGCTTGGGGTTGGAGATCTTCTTGTTGAAAATGGTCCAGACTTCGGTTTGCGCCCCCAGGTGCTGCTTGATTTTCTCCAGCGTGCCTTGGTGCTGCCCATCGCCCGTTTGCGGTGGTGCCGGCTGGTTGGTGACATAGAACACGGCGTGAGCGGTTTGCACGGCACGTTCTATCTGGTCGAGTACCAAGCCTTCCTTGCCCTCGATGCCCGGTACATCCAATAGCGCAAATGGCTGGCCGTCCAGCTCGAAGTCGTAGCGCTGTGTCTCTCGTGTGTGGTCGGGCCGCCCGTCACCGATGATTTCACCATCAGCATGACGCTGCAGCTGCGCCACCAGGTCTGCCAGCTGGCTTTCATTCTCCAGGCGCTGCTGGACGAGCGCCTGCTGTTGCTGCGTGACCTGCGCCTGTTGGCTGGCAAGCGCCGAACAGGCTTGGTCGCGTGCCGTTGTCACCTCGCCTAACCGCTGCTCCAGAGCCAAGCGCTCATGGTTCGACCTCTGCTGTTCGGCGTTCAAGGCCGCCGCCGCGCTATCGCGTGCTTGAGTGGTCTCAGTCAGCGACGCGGTGGCTGCATTCAGCTCGACTTCTTCCGGCAATTTCCGGAACAGGCTCATGAGCGTCTGCCAGAGGGTGGCGGTGTTTTTGCGAGTGGCGAGCAGCGTATGCAGGCGGGTAACGGCCGCAAGGGCGTCCCTGTGTGCTTGCTCGTGTTGTTCAAGTGCAGTGCCAAGCCGTTGAGACAGCTCGTTGGATTGCGTGTTGGCCTGGTCGAGGGCGCTGCGGGCTTCGTTGAACGGCAGCTCGAACTGCTGCAGGGTGGCAGTTAACTGCTGCGTCAATTCGCCAAGGCGCGCTTCGGCTTGCTCGATGTCCTGCTGCAGCCGCTGCAGATTATCTTCAGTCACCCCATATTGTTCGCGCAGTTTGCGAAAAGCTTGTTGGCTGGCCCGTTTACCGGGCTCCTGAAGCAGAATGCGCAAGGTTTCGATAAGGGTGGACTTGCCCGCGCCGGTTTCACCATAGAAGGCAATGGTGAATGTGTTCCACTCGGCGTTCTTCTCCAGTTCGGCGAGGCGCATGTACAGGGCTGTGCGGTGCTCACTGAGGCGCTGGAGTGCCTCTTCGCGAGCCAGGTTCAACGTTTCGTCGTCTGCGGGGTTTCTCAGCTCTGCGATGATCAGTGACAGTTCATCGTTGATTTGCTGATAAACGTCACGCGGGCTGTTCAGTTCAAGTTTCATCGACTTTGCTTCGGCGGGTTGCGTGGGGGCGCGGGTTGGTTTTTTGGGGTGAGCGGTGGGTTGAGCAGGCTCGGGTGAGGGCGGCAAGCACGTTTTGAAGCGTGATTTAGTCAGCACCTCGGGCAGCCGCTCCCAGTAATCGGTATGGCCGAAGTCGTCCATCTCGATGCTCTCGAAGTGTTCGACCTCGTTCCGCCCCAGGCAGGTTTCCCCCACGTTCAGTAGCAGAGTCTTGTCCGCCTTCGAATAGGCATTGATCAGTCGCCCCTGGAGCAGCCCCCGCATCTCGCGGGCCTCGAGGGCTGTGACCTCAACGGCCGCGGCCATCAGCAGCACATCGTTGATGGCCAGTTGTTGCCTGTTCGAAAAGTGTTTAAGGCTGCTGATGACCAGTCGGCCGCCGAGCGAGTGGCCGATCAGGTTGATGGTCTTGATCTGTGGATGGTTGTTTAGCAGGTACGCCTGAAGCTGGTCGAGCAAAACCGCGCCCATGCTTTCGGCACGTGCGCGGGCCTGGGTGAAGTTGCCCATCCGGTCCTTGGCCAGCGAGCCCACAAGGCTCAGCGACCCCATGGGAGCGCCGGTGAACGCTGCGCCGGCGCTCAGGCCTGCCGTAGCAAGTTTCCAGGCTGAGGACTTGTCGAACCGAAAGATGTGGTTCGAAGGCCAGAACGCGAAGATATTGGTGTAGTGCTTCAGTTGCTCGGGGATTCGGTCGAGCAAGAGCTGCTTGTCTTCATCGCTGTGGCCCGCGCTGTAGCCGTGGATGAAGATGTTGGCTTCTGTGGCGGTGGCGCCGGCAGACCGCGCACTCTGGAAATGGAAGGGGTGGGGCATGAGGGCTTCCTATCCGTGGACGGGCTGCGTTTTGAGCAGCGGGCTTGGAGGGCAGGAGGATGGGGGCCTCGCAGCTGGATACGGCTGGGGGAGGTGCTTGAGGAGAGACTCCCTGGGATTGGGCATCGCTACTTCCTTGTGGGCGTGGGACGGGCGATTGTTGACGTCATTTATGTGGCGAATTTACCTTGTTTTGATGGCTGATTGCCATTGTGGTGGAGGGTGTTTGTAAGGGGGCGACGCGGCAGGGGGATGGTGGCGGGGGGGGTTAGGGATGTTGTTGCGTGTGGTTTACGTTGAAGGCGGGGGCCAGGATTATTCGCTGGGCCGGGGTAATCTGAACAGGTATCGCAATCCATTGATTTTAAAGTGATATTTCTGTTTGTTTTTTCTTGTGGAATGCCATTTGGAATGCCGATAGGATTTGCTTGGTACCTTGGGGCGTCATGATGGGGGGCTATTGCTAAGTCGTTCCTTTACCACTTACCTGAAGATCGGACTGGCTGATACGCGTAGTGCGCGACAACAGACCAGGCCACTGATTCTCCAGGGGCATCGGTCGCACAACAGACAGGCCGAATGGTTGGCTACAGGGCCATGGTGATCGCGTTGCGTCAGATGTTGTTCACCTTTGTTCGCACTGTAGCTCCGCAAGGCGGAGTGGAGCGAATTCGATCTGGAACGGGCCGAATAGCGAATTCCGGCTGAGCGTATGAAGATGTGAGAGTCGCACATCGTCCCGTTCTCCAGGCAGATGGCCGAGTTGCTGTGTGAACTGAGCACCCATACAGGTGGTCATCGGCTATTTTTTCCGAACTATCGCAAGCCAAACGAATTCATGATCGCCACAACGCTGAACTGGGCACTTGGGCACGTGGGCTTCAATGGTAAGGACAGCATAAGCTTTTCAGCCTATGGCTTTCGTGCGACAGCTTCGACCATGTTGAACGAAACGGGATATCGCGCAGCCGTGATCAATCGTCAGTTGGCACATGCCAAGAGAAACAAAGCTCGTGCAAACTAAAATCAGGCTGAATATAGTGAAGGACGACGCCAGATGATGAAGGCGTGGTCTGACGAAATTGATGCTTGAATTATGGTGATGGATGATCCTGATTTGTTTTTTAAATAATTTTCTTTTATTGATATCGCAAGGCTGTTTACTGGATTTCTGACAGCCTTGCTAGTAATTAAGATGCTTCGGCAAGGTGTTTTTGGCGGAGAATGAATAGATCAAGCTGCCTGTGCAAAATTTAGCTGTCGATCAGTTGTTTCAGTCTTGTTGGGATGTAAATTCCTTTCTCTTCTTCCAGTTTGAGCAGTATCTCTAGCACTTGAGTTCGCTTCAGATCATGTTTCTCGGCTAGCTTGTCAAGGCGCTTAATGGCTTTGTCGGATAGGATGAAATTGTGTTGCTTTTTGCCAGTCATTTTGGCGCGATATTTATTTTGGCTCCATCGCTTCTTGATGGAGCTCATAAGTAGTGCTTTGTCTGATGCATTGATAAATGGTGAATCAAGTAAAATAATTAAATCGTCCTTATCTTGCGGTTGGTTTTGGAGGTAGGTCAAGGGTGAGTGTTTGACTTTGATTATTTCCCATGCCGTATTCAGTTTTTCTTTCTCATCTACGCCATCGAACCATTTAAATAGGTCGTCTGATTTTGTATGGGTTTCCCATTCGGACCTTATTTGGTTGATTGTTGCTGACTTTTGAATGTTGTCTGTTTGCCATGTGTCAATTGCTGCAATGGTTAGATCTCTGTCGGCTAGAATTTCGGGGCCGTTTGTGTAGGTTATTCCATTTTTTTCGGTCAGTTTTCTAATTATGAAAGCGTTCTGTCTTTTGTTGTTTGTTATCCACTGAAAGCTCTGCTCGGGCAAGAGGTTGGTGCTCTTTTGGTACTCGATTGATTGTTTTAGTCCTGGCTGGTTGATGATGACTTCCGCCATTCGATCACGCATGCCTGGGCTTCCTAATTCCCCTAGGTTTATATTTTGAAATTTTTCCCTTATGAGAAACCATAGCCAGGTAGCAAATCGTCTGTCGGCATTGAGGCTATTAAATATCTTTTGAAGTTTATCGTTGAAACGGACTGCCATGTCTGTGGTTCGCCTGGTAGGTGGTGGAAGGATTGTAGTAAATCTCTAGTAGATCCATAGTGGAAAAATAGTCGATTTTTAGCTGTTTTTTAGCGAAATCCTATGGCTTTTCTAGAATAGAAAATTAGCTAAGGTGTCAGTATACATGGGGTTTTAATGAGGTAAAGCTTGCTGTGAGAGGGGCCTCATTCTCCCAAAGCATGTGAGGCTGTCGGAGCCGCCTTTTACAAGTGGAATGGGCTGCGGGCGGTGTTGGCTTCGGGGAGTGGTAGAAAGGTGCGCCTACAAATCAGGAGAGTGCTCGGTCGTTTATCTACTTACACAACTCCATTGGTTTGGTTGAGTTTGTACCTCGTTATTTTTCTGTGATTGCATAGTCGGGGTTGTGGGTGCAGGATCAAAAGTTGAAGTCTGTTTTTTCGGGTGGGCTGATCATCAAGTAAAGAATTACGAGGAAGCCAGATCTGATGAGTAAAATTAGGAGCTCATCATGAAAATAATTCGACTGCAGCAGGTGATGGAAATGACAGGCCTTGGGCGCTCGACGGTTTACAAGTATGTTTCCGGTAACTGGTTCCCGAAGCCGATCCCCTTGGGAGGGCGGAGTGTTGGGTGGCTGGAGAGTGAGGTTAAGGAATGGATCTTGGATCGAATTGAGGAGCGCGACACGCAAGGAATCGTTTCGGTTTGATCTTAAAGTTCTCTATGGTTTTAGATGAGGTGCTACGGCCAGGTTAGCTGGTCGTGGCAATTTTTTTCCAGAGTTTATTTTTGGAGTTTTGCATGGTTTTTATTGGATGTCTTCCCGGTGGTGATAGGCATTTTTCTTATTGGGTCTATCGGTATTGGTAGTATGCTTTATTATTTGTGTATCAGGTGTCAATGTGTTTGGGGTATGTGTTAGTGATGAATTGCAGGAATCCGTGGGATGCCTGAATGATGTGCATCGCAGATGCGTCGTAAAAAACTACTCATTGCTAGAAGTTTATGAAACCAGCACCGGAGTGTTTGAAAATGCAGCGTCTTCCTCAAAACCGAAATCTGATTATTCATGATGCAGGCAGCTATTTGGGATTCCCTATTCAAGTCGATAAAGGGCCTTTTGTTCAACAGTATCTGGAAAGACTTCACAGTACTACAGAGAGGGCTGTTCAGCAGTATTCACGTGTTTTCGCATTTAGGGTTGATCTGAGGTTTCCTACAGGCGTTGATCTGCCTGAAAGCTATTACACGAATCAGGTAATTGATCGATTTGTTGAATCGTTTAAGGCCAAGATACGGCACAATCGTCGAATAGCACGAATGGAGAACAAGAGTGCGCATGACAGTAATGTGCGGTGCGTCTGGAGCAGGGAGGTGGGGCAGCATGGAAGACCCCACTATCACATGGCCTTCCTGCTGAACTTCGATGCGTTCAATGCCCTTGGAAAATTCGAGGCCGGAAGAGACAACATGTTCAATCGTCTTGAGGGGGCATGGGCCAGTGCCCTGGGACTACCAGTTGAAGCGGTCAGGGGGCTGGTCGAGATACCTACCAATCCAACCTACTGTCTACGTCGGAATGACCCGCAGAGCCAGGCTGACTTTTTCTACAGGACCAGCTACCTCTGCAAGGTAGCCACCAAGGTTTATGGGGATGGCCAGCATGGCTTCGGTGCGAGCCGGCTGTGACAGCCCTTTGCAATGCCTTTCGTGCTGATAACCGATAGCATCTGTACTCTCCTCGCTCAAAAGAGATTCAGGCGAAGGGAGCAAGATCAGCGCTATTAGGCAACTCAGCAAGTGATCGAAGTCGCCCTCTACGTGGGTACCGTGCTTGATTGCTACGCCCGTACCTGTGTGGTCAGGATTGTATGAGGCCGATGAAGGCCTCGGTCAGTTGCCCAAACTGCAGAAAGCGTGGAGAGCGGCTTTACCCACGCCGTGCCAATGGATAAGGTGATGTATTTTGCATCATAGCAGGCGGTAGTATCCCAGGGATGGCCAATCTACAGTGTTCTCTGCGATCACGAATGCCGTTTCCAGCCCTGGACTTCGCACCTGTACTCAATTGAATTTAGTGCTTCGGGCTTTCGAAAGCGCGAAGCCCATAGGTGTTTGCTCATTCGTCGTCATCGGCTAGATGAAGACGGTGTTAAGGGGTTAAGAATGACTGCAATGGCGGAAGGCAGCAGCTACCGTGATATCCCGCAACCAGGTCAGCTTGTCGAAGTTAGACGCCGGCAGTGGGTGGTGGCTGAGGTGGACGCTTCCAAATTAGGCAGCGTGCAGCAGCACGCTGTCACGCTGGCTTCCATTGATGAGGATGCCCTAGGCGAAGAGCTCCAGGTGATTTGGGAAATTGAGCCAGGTGCGCATGTCATTGAGCGTGCTGGTTTGCCAGCCATCACCGGACAGGACGACTCCTGCACTGTGGAGGCTTTTCTCGATGCCGTGCGTTGGGGGGCTGCTACGAATGCTGATCGCGGCTTCCTCCAGGCACCGTTTCGCAGTGGTGTAAGTCTGCAAGACTTCCAGCTGGATCCCCTGGTTCGTGCAATCGACATGGCTCGCGTCAATCTGCTGATCGCCGACGATGTAGGTCTGGGGAAGACCATCGAAGCCGGCTTGGTCATTCAGGAAATGCTCCTGCGTCATCGTGCTCGAACTGTGCTGATCGTCTGCCCCGCGTCACTGCAAGAAAAGTGGCGTGTCGAGATGATGGAAAAGTTTGGTCTGGAATTTCGTATCGTCGACAGCACTTACATCAAGGAGATGCGGCGCGAGCGTGGAATACATGCTAATCCTTGGACCTCGTTCCCGCATCTGATCACGTCAATGGATTGGGCTAAGGCCGGTGATGGTTTGCGTGCATTCCGCGATATCCTGCCGACGCATGTCAGCTATCCGCGTAAGTTCGATATGTTGGTCGTCGACGAGGCGCACAACGTCGCGCCGTCAGCGAGCGCTCAATACGCGATCGAAAGCCAGCGTACTCGTTTCATCCGCACCATAGCCCCGCATTTTCAGCACCATCTGTTTCTGACTGCGACGCCACATAACGGCTACACCGAGTCCTTCACTTCGCTGTTGGAGCTGCTCGATGATCAGCGGTTCGCCCGCAATATCATACCGGAGCAGAAGCAGCTGTCTCAGGTGATGATCCGCCGCCTCAAGAGCGAAATCACTGACAAGGACGGGAATCTGATTTACGCACAGCGCAAGCTCGAAGCATTGCCCGTCTACTACACCGCAAAAGAAAGAGAAGTCCATCGCAAGCTTCAAGAATTCTGTGCCAGCAGAGAATGCGCGGATGACGAGTTGGGTGGTGTGACCGGTGCGTCCTTCGTCAACCAACTGCTACGGAAACGCTTGTTCTCGTCGCCGGCTGCTTTCGCGTCGACCCTGGAAAAGCATGTCGCGACGCTGGAAAACGACGGAACTAGCAAAAGACGAACGGATTTGTCCGAGCGAATTTTGCTCAAGGCTATACAGCGTGCCGAAGAGGATTACGCCAACGACTCAGACGTCGAAATTGCGCAGCAAGAGGCCGTCGAGGAAGCCACGCGCTACTCACGCGCGTTGAACGCAGAGGAGCGTATCCTGCTCGATGAGCTCAGGCACTGGGCTCAGCAGGCGATGAATCAAGCCGACTCCAAGGCCAAAGCGTTGCTTGATTGGATCAATCGGCATTTGAAGACCGATGGATCCTGGAATGATAAACGAGTGATTCTCTTCACCGAGTACCGCACCACGCTCGACTGGCTACATCAGATTCTGGCGACTAATGATTTGGGTGGCGATCGCCTGATGATCTTGCATGGCGGCATGGATCACGACGATCGAGAACAAGTGAAGGCGGCATTCCAGGCCGCTCCAGACATTTCCCCCGTGCGCATCCTGCTGGCCACCGACGCTGCTTCCGAAGGTATCGACCTGCAGAACCACTGTAACTACCTCATTCACCTGGAAATCCCGTACAACCCCAACGTTATGGAGCAGCGCAATGGTCGTATCGACCGCCATGGCCAGCGTGAGAAAGAGGTGGTGATTTGGCATCCGGTCGATGCTCGGCAAGACCAGGATACTGTCGGTGGCCATCAGGACGATATCCTGCGCGCCTTGCGTAAGCTCGATTCCATGCGTGTCGATATGGGCAGCGTGAACCCCGTAATCGCACCGCAGATGTCTGGACTCATCGAAGGGGCGCTACGTGATCTGGATACCCGTTTGGCGGATGCGAGGATTGCCCAGACCCGCCGATTCGTCAGAGCTGAAAAAGACCTCGCTAACCGAATAGCGAAGCTACATGAGAAGTTGGTCGAGACTAGGGAGGATTTCCACCTCTCACCTGAGCACATCCTGAAGGCGGTCGAAACCGGCTTGGCGTTGGCCGAGAAACCGGCTCTCAAGCCGCTGACGCTGGAGGGGATCGCGCCGGGTAAAGTCTTCGAGCTGCCGCCTCTAGGAGGTGCCTGGGAGCGGTGCCGCGAAGGGCTGGAGCATCCATTCACCGGCAAGTCACGCCCGGTGACATTCGATCATGAAGTCGCCAATGGGCGAGACGACCTGGTGCTCATCCATCTCAATCATCGCCTGGTGCAGATGTGTCTGCGTTTGCTGCGTGCCGAGGTTTGGGCGCATGAAGACAACAAGCGCTTGCACCGAGTGACGGTGCGAGCGTTGCCTGACGATCGTCTCGAGGCCCCGGCGGTTGTGGTCGTGTCACGCTTGGTGATCACTGGTGGCAATCACCATCGTCTACATGAGGAACTGACGTTGGCTGGGGGCTATCTGCGCGAACAGGGCTTCAAGCGCGAAGAGGGCGTCGCCCGCGTACAGGGCTGGTTGGACGACGCGCAGCCGTGTCGGCTCGATGATTCGCTCTTTGTCATGTTGCGCTCTCGCTTCGCCACTGCGGAAGAGGCGATTCAGCAATCCCTCGGAGCACGTTCACGCAATCGTCTCGAATATTTGGGCAACACCCTGGAAACCCGCAAGAACAAAGAAAAAGAAGACATTTTCGCCGTGCTGGATGAGCTGGATAGCGCCATTCGCAGGGAGCTGGGTAAGGACGAGTTGCCTGAGCAGTTTTCTTTGTTCAGTGAAGATGAGCGCACCCAGGTTCGTCGTGACAACTCCGCCCTGCAAGCACGTCTCGCGCGGATTCCTGCGGAGCGGGAAGAGGAGGCCGGTGCCATCGAAGCTCGTTATGCCGAACCGCAGGATCGCACCTTCCCGGTAGCCGTCATTTTCATCGTACCTGTATCGCTAGCCCAGGGAGGCCGCGTATGAACCCACTCGATATTCACGATGAATGGTTGTCGCTGATTGAGGTCTCCGGTCCTTTCCTCGCCACGCCGGTACTGAAACGAATCTTCTCCACTGGTCTACCTGCTGTCGAACCTCGCATTCGACAGTACCTGCGGCAAGCTTATGACGAATGGTGCGAGGCGCGTGACAACGACGATCCCAGATTCACCGAACTGCATCGCGCCTGGATTCACGAGGTGCTTGCCCGCGGCCTGGAATACGACGAGAACGATAGCGGTGAGCTTCTACTACGAGGTGAGCGCATTCCTTCTGAGCTGCGCGTCACTCTGCCGGAACATGGTGTCACCTTGGAGCCTGACTATGCGTTGGTCTCAGGCGGCAAAAGTCAGCTGCTCGTGCAAACCTATTCTGCGGGCACGGATCTCCAGGCAGCACTGAAATTGGATGGCTGGTCCGCTAGTCCAGCCGAGCGCATGGAGCGGCTCTGCCGGGCCAGCGGCTGTCGCCTTGGTTTGGTCACCGATGGTGAGCGCTGGATGCTAGTCGATGCTCTCGTTGGCGCTGTATCGACCTTCGCAAGTTGGTATGCACGTCTCTGGGGGCAGGAGCGGCTGACGCTGCAGGCCTTTCTCACCCTATTGGGTGTCCGGCGCTTCTTCGGTCCAGACGATGAGACCTTGCCCTCAATGCTGGACGAGTCTCTCCAGCATCAGGAGGAGGTCACCGATGCCCTGGGTGAGCAAGTCCGCCGGGCGGTCGAGGTGTTGATCCAGGCTCTGGGTAAGGAAGACCGTGAGCGGTCAGGGGCGTTGCTGCAAGGCGTCGAGCCGACCGAACTCTACGAAGCGGGCCTGACCATCATGATGCGTCTGGTGTTCCTGCTTTCGGCCGAGGAGCGGGGGCTCTTGCTGATGGGCGAGGAGGCCTACGAAAGCAGCTACGCCATTTCCACTTTGCGTATGCAACTGCGCCAGGACGCCTGGGAGGTGCTGGAGCGGCGCAACGATGCCTGGTCAAGGTTACTAGCGACATTTCGCGCGGTGTACGGCGGCATTGAGCATGAAATGCTGCGCCTTCCGGCACTAGGTGGTTCCCTGTTCGACCCGAATCGTTTCCCGTTCCTTGAGGGGCGCTCCAAGGGCTCAGATTGGAAGATCGACTCCGCGCGACCACTACCGATAGATAACCGTACCGTTCTGCTCCTGCTGGAGGCGATCCAGCAGTACGAGGGGCGTACGCTTTCCTACCGAGCGCTGGATGTTGAGCAGATCGGTTACGTCTACGAAGGCTTGCTGGATCGGACTGTAGGACTAACCGAGCGGGTGACAGTGGAGCTTGCCGGTGGCAAAGGGGCAAAGAAGACCCTCTATGCTCTGGAGGAGCTCGAAGCTATGCACCAGCGGGGGGGCGAAGTGTTGGCCGAGGCGCTCTCCGGTGCCGATGCGATCAAGCGTGGCGGAGGAGCGATCCGCAAGGATCTCGAACGCTCGGTCGAGGCTCTCCAGGCCAACCGCCTGCTCACCGCTTGCGCTGGCGACGAAGGCCTGCGTGATCGTGCACTGCCATTCCTCAACCTGCTGCGTACCGATCCTTGGGGTTACCCGCTGATTTACCCTGAGGGGGCATTTATCGTCACCATGGGCAGCGATCGGCGCGAGACGGGAACGCACTACACGCCGAAATCGCTCACCGAAGCCATCGTCGAGGAGACGCTGACCCCTATCGTCTTCACAGGGCCGGCAGAAGGAACTTCGCGTAAACAATGGGTGCTGAAGTCACCCGCAGAAATGCTGGATCTGAAAGTCTGCGATCCGGCCATGGGCTCGGGTGCCTTCCTAGTTCAGGTATGTCGTTGGCTGGCCGATCGCTTGGTCGAGGCATGGTCGAAAGTTGAAGGCAGCGGAAAGGCAGTGAGCGTGGACGGCGAAGTTTTGGATGCGCTGGATGCCAAGGAGCCGTTACCCTTGGACGCTGAGACGCGCACCGTGATCGCTCGCCGTCTTATCGCTGAACGTTGCCTCTACGGCGTGGACCTTAATCCTCTGGCGGTGGAACTAGCTAAGCTCTCCATCTGGCTGGTCACGATGGCAAAGAGCAGGCCGTTCGGTTTCCTTGATCACAACCTGCGCTGCGGCGATAGCTTGTTGGGCATTCACCGACTGGAGCAGCTCACTGAACTTTCGATGACGCTTGGCGGTAAAGGGCAGCAGCGTTTGTTTGGCAAGAACATCGAAAAGGCTGTCCTTGCAGCGATAAGCGGACGGAAAACACTACGTGAACTGCCAATTCGTGACATACGTGACGTAGAGATTGTGACTCGCCTTAATGCAACTGCGCACTCAAAAATCGAAATCCCGCAGCGTATCGCAGATGCTTTTATTGGTGAGGTTTTGGTGGTCGAGGGTAAATCCAGTGCATTGGAAAAGTGCATAAGCTCTTTGTCTATTCAAGCTGGGCAAGCAATCGAAGGGGACACTAAAGCCCTACAAGAAATTCAAGAGCGCGCAGGGAAAGCATTGAAAGAAGATGTCTCTGGAAAAGAAATAAAGCATAAGCCATTTCATTGGTCGCTGGAGTTTCCAGAGGTTTTCGATTCTGCTGAGCCGGGGTTTGACGCTATAGTTGGGAATCCACCCTTCCTTGGTGGAAAAAAAATTGCCGCAGCAATGGGGCGTAAGTATCTTAAATACCTTGTTGCGATAGTGGGTGAGGGGGTGAAGGGGTCGGCTGATTTAGTTGCGTTTTTCTTTCTTCGTTCTGCGCTAGTCCTAAAACCCTCAGGTGTAATGGGATTGATAGCGAGTAACTCTATCGCTGAAGGAGGTACGAGGGAGGTTGGACTTGAACAGCTAAAGAATCGTGGGTTTTTGATTTGTGCGGCAACAAGCTCAGAGGTTTGGCCAGGGTCTGCCAATGTCGTCACGAGCAGAGTTCACTTGGTAAAAGGGGAATGGTTGGGCGAAAGAGTTCTGAATGGTGAAAAGGTGGCGTATATATCGCCATATTTGACAAGTCGAGACAATTTGGAACCGGTCAAAATCTCGGAGAATAGAGGTTGTGTGCATCAGGGAAGTGTTCTTCTTGGTAATGGCTTTATTGTGGAAAAGGATTATGCGCTAAAGAAGATTAAAGAAAATAATCAGCTTGGTTTAATTCTTTTTCCCTATTTAAGCGGTCAGGACGTGAATAGGAGTCCAACGCACGATTCTGATAGGTGGGTAATAAATTTCTGGGATTGGTCTAAGGAAAAGGCAGAGAATTTTTCTCCTGAGTTATTCTCACTGCTTGAGAGGTTGGTCGTCCTGGAACGATCCGAAATGAAAAGCATGGGGGGGGCGGTAGATACTTTCTGGAGGCATTTGTGGTACAGGTCTGAGTTGTATCACTGGCTTGGCTATGGGGCATGCTTTGATGAGCATCCGACGGATTGGAGTGCCAGCCATGTTTCTCCTAAACGAGTGATGGTTTTTGCAACTGGTGCTACGAAGTATCCATGCTTTACATTTGTCGATAATATTTACATATATGCAAATACGTTATGCGTGATCGCCAGTGAAAGCTATGGTTTGTTTGCTTGTTTATCTTCGGATATTCACTCTGTTTGGGCTTGGGAGCATGGCTCTAGAATGAAGCAGGATTTGCGTTATACTCACGGAGACATATTCGAGACATTCCCTTTCCCAGTAGGGGCGCTGGATGATGGTAATCGACACTTGTGCGCTCTTGGTGAAAAGTTCTTCGAGTTTCGGTCAAAGTACATGGTTGCAAATAATGTCGGGATGACGAAATTTTATAATGATTTCCATGATCCAGCTGTTATAAGTGAAGCCATGAGAGAGCTGAGGGGGCTTCAGGTCGAGATTAATATGGCAGTCTTGGGTGGCTATGATTTTGATGTTTGTGATTTGGAACAAGGGTTTCATGAGGTTGCATACCTGCCAGAAGGGAAGAATATACGCTTTACGATAAGTGAAGCCGCACGGGAAGAATTGCTTTATCGTTTGGTAATGTTGAACAAGGAACGCTCTGAGTTGAAGTCTGCTTCGTCCAAGGGTGTCGTAGGAGAGTTGGTTAAAAATTCAAAAAAATCTGAAGACGTCATTCAAGGCAGCTTTTTTTGAACAGAAATAATTAAGCGATATGGATGGAATCAAGGTTTATCTACAACGCTGAAATGTGACACGGAGGGTTGGTAATGAGAGGTGAGGGCAAATGACGAATGAAGTCACACCGACGTTTGAGATGACTGTAGACCTCAACGTCCTCGAACATCTCGGTATCAACCTTTACAGCAACATAGCCGCCGTCCTGACCGAAGCGGTGGCCAATGCATGGGACGCGGATGCATTGAGCGTGCAGATTCGAGTGGCTCCGAACAATGAGTGGATCAAGATCGAAGATGATGGCATCGGCATGTCGGTCGATGACCTGATCTTGCGTGAGCAGAATCAGACCAGTCCTAATATCGAGGTGATCTTCGTGCTCGGGAAGACCGTAGTCGAAGAGGCATCCAACCCGGATCGACTAAAGTTGTCGATGACATCGATCTCGGCAGATAGTCGCATCGTTCATTACGACACCCTGATTCGTGGAGCGCAGGAAGGGTATTCGGCCTATATCGCCCAGAGTAAGTCGCTCGACAAGCTGGAAGATATCGTTAATAGGATTTAGAAGAATGAGCTTGGAAGAGATGGTGCAGAACAGCACCCCAGAGGCTTGGATAGTCGTCGATCGTGGCTTGGGGCGTGACATTCGCTTGGCCGACGAGGTCGTCTATCTAAGAGGAAATCATCCCGCGTTGCGCGAGGGGGCCTGGGTGCTAGTTTTGAACCCAGCTGGCGGCGTTGTGCGTATCGGTCATGTCTTGCGTATCCGAGTCGACACGGAAGGCACTTCCCTGTATTTCGATAAGGCCCAGACGATAGCGCCTGGGGTGGGGATTGGTAGCACCGGTTTGCTGCCTCCGACCGCTGGCAGCGTCGTACGAGCGCCCTGGACAAATTTCGCAGAGGCTATTCCCCGTGTGCTGGGTATCACTCTCGCCGATATTCCGCTGATCGAGAACGAGGCTTACGTTCGCGAGCTTTTGCAGTTCGCGATCATGGACGACCTTCTAGGGCCTGCCGGTGGGCCGGAAGAGCTCATCGTCGATATGAGCGTTCGCGACCGATACCTCGTCGGCAAGCTTGCGCCGATGGAGAACTCCGAGCGCGGCGAAGATGTGGCTCCGCCGGAAAAGAATGAGGACGATGAGCCAGCGGATCTGGAACCGAAGGCACAGTCGAGTAAAGTCGATTCACCTCCGAAATCTGGTGGTGGGGATTCCGAGGCAGAAGAGGAAGTGGATACGGCCTCGAATCAATCGCTCGCACCGTCGAGTTTGGGCTTCACTTTTTGCGTCGATGGCGATGCGGAAAGTCTTGAGGTGGTGGTGAGTTGGGGGCGCTATGAGCGCTTCGAATCCGATGACCCGGCTCATGCCAAGGTGGTCAAGAAGGCAGTACGTGACGCCGAAGGTCGAGTGATCAAGACCACCGAGCAAGTTCTCAAAGCTAAAGTCTGGCGGCGTAAGCCTTCTGGTGGAACCTTCCAGTTGGCGCTGAAGGATGGAGTGATTTCTCCGGTCACCCCTGATTCTGCATGCCAAGATGTGATCATCCAGGGTACGGTGCGTTCACCCAACGAGAAGGGTGAACGATTGATCACTCTGTTTCTGGTGAATGGCCAAACGGAGCCTGATGAGAATCGCGATACCGCTTGGGTGTTCCAGCCGGAAATCCTCGTACGAGCCAATGACAAAAATTCGCTGAAAGATATATTCCGCCGCCGCCCAGCATTGGAAGCCGATGCTGGCGCTGCGGACGATGACGATTTACGCGAGCGCTTGGCGCTGGAGATGATCTATCGCGATCGGGTCGAGTTCGCAGTAGGGCACGGTGTTGCAGTGCATGCAGTGTCTGGTCCAGATGTGGCAAGGGCGATAGAGCTGCGCACTGCGGTGATGCCGCAATACGAAGTGCCGGTCACCGAAACACCGGGTTTGGATCCGCAGGATCGGCCAGCGATGCGCAGATTGGTCGACGAAGGTCTGCTGGATATGAAGGGACTGGCAGAACTGGAGAAAGACCAACTTGTCGCTGCACTCGGAATACTTACCGAGGACTATGCCGCATGGATCAAGGATCAGCGTGCACGCACTGATAGGGATGTGGCTGGCTATGCGCAGCAAGCCGATGAGGCGCTGAGCCACTGTGAGTCGATCCTGATTCGTCTGCGTGAGGGTGTGGAGTTATTGGCTGCGGATGACAAGGCCTTGGCGGCTTTCCGTTTCGCTAACCGAGCGATGGCGATCCAGCGGGTGCATAGCGCGTTCGCCTTGCAGCGCCGTCGCGGGCGCACTGTCGAGCTAGCGGAGTTCGATGTACCGAAGAACCGCTCTTGGCGTCCCTTCCAGTTGGCTTTCCTGCTGCTGTCCGTTCCTGGGCTTACCGATCCTAAGCATACGGATCGCACTCAGCCTCTGCAGGCTTATGCAGATTTGCTCTGGTTCCCAACTGGTGGTGGTAAGACTGAGGCCTACCTGGGGGTGGCTGCATTCACAATGGCAATCCGCCGCTTACAAGGAAATTTGGGGGGCTACGATTCGTCTCGCGGGCTGGCGGTGATCATGCGCTACACCCTGCGGTTGCTGACTTTGCAGCAGTTCCAGCGGGCTACCGCGTTGATCTGTGCGATGGAACATATTCGTCGGGAAGCATTATCGGCAGGTGATAAGTCCCTTGGTGAGAGCGCTTTCACAATCGGTCTTTGGGTCGGTAACAAGGTGACGCCTGGGACTACCGAGGATAGCCATAAGTTCATCGAGGCCATTCGTACCCCAGGGCGAAATCCCACCGGAATGGCTTCGCCGGCGCAGCTGACAGGTTGCCCTTGGTGCGGAACCGAGATCGACCCGAAGAGGGATATTGAGGTCGACAAGATATCAGGGCGTACGACGATCTATTGCGGCGACAAGCTGAGCACCTGTGACTTCTCTCGTGGTCGTTCGAGCAAGCAGGTACACCCTGGTTTGCCGGTGATGGTCGTGGATGAGGAGATGTACCACCGCCCGCCGTCGATGATGATCGCCACGGTGGACAAGTTCGCCATGATGGCGTGGCGTGGGCAGGTACGGAACCTCTTCGGCCGGGTATCGAAGGAGTGTTCCCGCCATGGATTGCTTTGGCCTGGCTCGGATTGCAATACCGGCCATAGGGCTGTTGCGGGTAGGGCTGCTGCTTCGGTCAAGGCTATTTCTCAGGTGCGGCCTCCGGATCTGATTATCCAGGACGAGTTCCACCTGATCAGCGGTCCCTTGGGAACCATGGTAGGTCTCTACGAGAGCACGGTCGATGAGCTGTGCACGTGGCAGTTCGATGGCGATGCTATCCGGCCGAAGGTGATCGCCTCCACCGCTACCGTTCGTAAGGCGCAGCAGCAGGTCAACAACGTCTTCATGCGTCAGGTATCGGTTTTCCCGCCCCATGGCTTAGACGTCGAGGACAACTTCTTCTCGGTGCAGCGGCCCATCGAGCAAAAGCCAGGACGGCGTTATCTGGGAATCTGCTCTCCGGGCAGCTCACGGCCGGCGATGTTGATCCGTGTCTACACGGCAGCGCTGACCGCCGCTCAAGCACTATTCGATCGATTCGGCAAAGCTGCCGATCCTTACATGACCATGGTGGGCTACTTCAACTCATTGCGAGAGCTGGGAGGCATGAAGCGTCTAGCCGAGGACGATGTGCAGACCCGTGCGTACCGTGTCCAAATGAGCATGGTGCAGCGGCCTGGCCTGGCCCAGCGCAGCGTCATGAATATCCGTGAACTGACTTCCCGGGTTTCCAACCAGGACATCCCCAAGTATCTCGATCAGCTCGAAGTGATGTTCAAGTCCGAATGGGATCCTGAGCTAGGTAGGTACGTGACCAAGTGGGAGGAGGGCGATGCACGTGCCATCGACATCGTTTTGGCGACCAACATGCTGTCGGTCGGCGTCGACGTCAATCGGTTGGGCATCATGGCCGTCAACGGTCAGCCGAAAGGAACGGCGGAATATATTCAGGCAACCAGTCGTGTCGGCCGACAATTCCCTGGGTTGGTCTGTACCGTACTGACATGGGCTCGCCCACGCGATCTTTCGCATTACGAGACCTTCGAGCATTACCACGCGACGTTCTACAAGCACGTCGAGGCGCAATCGGTCACTCCGTTCTCGCCGCGTGCGATGGATCGAGGTCTGACCGGGGCGATGCTGTCGCTGATCCGTGGCAAGAGCGATCGCTTCGCTCCGAACGAGGGGGCGCAGAGTCTCAAGCAACCTAATCAGGTGGAAATGCTGGATGCGATGAAGGTGCTCGAAACGCGTGCCGACAACATCGCGGAGGCCCCTGCGAAGAAGCTCGCTAGCGGCATGCTCAAGCAGCGGGCGGATCAGTGGGTGAATGAGGTAATGCAGGGCAATCGTATCTTGGCGTACGAGAAGCGTGGGCCTGAGAAGGATCTGACCTATGCCTTGATCAAGGCACCTGGAACGCATACGTGGGATAACTGGACGGTGCCCATGTCGATGCGCGAGGTCGAACCTGGCGTTCGCTTGGTCATGAACTCAGCGAAGATCAAAGACGATATTCAATGGAAGCCTCGCCCCGCGGCGGCTGATAAGGACGAATGAAGATGGCGCACGAAAAGACTCCCGTTGGCTCGGTACGGCCCAGCCAACTGCTATGGACCTATGGTCCAGGTGCCCTCATCGATTTGCCGAATCTGTCGGTCGTGACTTCAGGTATCGACATCTGGGAGAGGGATCGATGCAACCTGGTGATTGAGAATCGCCTGCTCGCCGCGGTGCAGAAAGCGCTTGGTCCTCAGGTCGAATCACTACGAATGCCGCCTATCAGCAAGAGCGAGTCGAATGACACGAGCTCTGCGGAGGCTAATGTCGGTGTGCCGGTAAGGCCGTTCCCTCGTTGGTTGCGCTGTGTGAAATGCGGGCTGCTCTCGCCTTACGACAGCGGGTTGTTCGAGTTGAAGGAAGGGTATCGCCGCCCTGAGGCGACTCGTTTCGTGCATCAGGGCTGTCGCGGTTCGAAGGGCGATCAGCCTGCGAAGGATGCCGATGCTGTTCCCGCACGTTTCCTTTTGGCTTGCAAGAATGGGCATCTGGATGATTTTCCTTGGCAGTGGTTCGTCCACAGCGGCCCCAACGATTGCAAAGGCACGCTGCGTTTCTTCGAGAGTGGCGCATCCCTTCAGACCGAGAACCTATGGGTCAAATGCGATACTTGCGGCGCGGCGCGGAACATGGCTCATGCCTTCGGACAGCTCGGTAAGGAGAACCTGCCGGGCTGTCGTGGACGGCATCCTCATTTGGATCAGTTCGATCCGGATTGCGATGCCGAGCCGCGGGCCGTCCTATTGGGGGCTACCAATAGCTGGTTTCCGGTCTCCTTGTCGGCGTTGGCGATACCTCAGGCAAAAGATGGTCTAGCGCAGCTATTGGAAGATGGTTGGAGCTTCTTCAGCGATCTGGAGTCGCTCGATGAGGTTCCTCTGACCATCAAGCTATTGAAAAAGACTGGCTCATTGCCTGGAATTGACCAATATTCCGCAGCAGCCATTTGGGCGGGCATCGAGGCTCACCGCTCAGCAGATGGCGAGAGTGTCACCGAGGCTGATATCAAAGGCCCCGAGTGGCGGGTGCTGATCGCCCCGGTGCCGGTGAATGACTATCCGCATTTCTTGTCCGAGGCAGTTGCCGTTCCTCAGGGCTACCAAGGCAAGATCGCCAGGGTATTGTTGTTGAAGCGTCTGCGCGAGGTGAACGCTTTGCTCGGCTTCACGCGAGTCGAGGCGCCTGACGACTCCGGTGGCGTTGGAGTTGGACCGATTCAGGCACCACTGTCACGTACGAAGCCCGATTGGGTCCCCGCGAATCAGGTGCACGGTGAGGGTATCTTCATTCAGTTCGACGAGCAGGCGATAGCTGAGTGGGAGCAGATAGCTGACGTGCAGGCCGCCGACATGAAATTGCGCGGGGGGCACAAAGGTTGGCGAAACTCCCGCCGTCTCTGTCCTCCGGAAGACGGTTATCCAGGTGCTCGTTACGTGATGCTGCACACTCTGGCGCATCTTCTGATCCGCGAGTTGGCGTTGGAGTGCGGATACAACGCAGCCAGTATCAGAGAGCGGATCTATGCCGAGTTGAATGAGGATGGCAACCAGTGCGGCTTCATCATCTACACAGCCGCTGCGGACTCCGATGGTACCTTGGGTGGATTGGTCGAGCTGGGCAAGCCCGAAAACTTGGAGCGCCTACTGGTTCAGGCTTTGCGGCGTGCGCGCATTTGCTCCTCTGACCCTCTGTGCGCGGAGCATGATCCCCGGAAAGACCGTAGTTTGCATGCAGCGGCATGCCATGCTTGCTCCTTTGTCGCGGAGACATCGTGCGAGCGTGGCAACCGTTATCTTGACCGGGCGATGGTCGTGCCGACTTTCGAGAATGCCAAAGCGGCATTCTTTCCGGATGCTTGAGATGCGAGAGCTACTCGCAGCGGTGTCCGAGTTGGTTTCCATAGTCTCCTATGACCGCGTAGCAGCTTTGGCGGCGAAGATCAGAGGAATGCAGGTCGCGAGGGCCGGTAATCTGAGGGTGGGGGCGCTGTCCGCGAAGGCCGACAACGCGCTCAGAGAGCTGGTCGATGGCTGGAAAGCGTCGACCATCAGTGGCGAGACGTTGGCTGCCATGCTCATGGCCGCTGCGCATGCGTTTCGTCATGCCGAGGGTCGGCAGAGGGTCGAGCTGGTGTGGACTGGGCCGACGACCGAACTCGTTCCTGCTCGGCGAACCGAGCAGGCTTTGATACAAGTGATCGATGCTGCTCAGCAGCGGTTGTTCATCACCAGTTACGTCGCTTACGACATAGAGTTGGTAGCTAGAGCTCTGAAGTCAGCGGCAGTGCGGGGTGTGAGGATCGAATTTCTGATGGAGCTTTCGAGCGCGCAGGGTGGCAAGGTTAGCATCGACCCTATCGGGAAGCTGAAGAAGATCGTTCCCGATGCGCTGTTTTACGTCTGGAAAGACAAAGATGCTGCTTTCGTCAATGGCAGCGTGCACGCGAAGGTCGCGGTGGCGGACGGGGCATATTGCTTCATCACCAGTGCCAATCTGACGGGGTATGCGATGGATCAGAATATGGAGGCTGGGGTATTGATATCTGGCGCTCCCTTACCCGAGCAACTTCATCGACATCTGGAAGCTTTGGCGATGACGGGAGTGGTCGTTCCTATCGATGGTCAGGGGGATGGCTAGTGTCGCGAAGCGACATCATGCGGGCGGTCAAGCGTGCCCATACAAAGCCAGAGATTATCGTGCGCCAAGCGTTGCATGCTCTTGGGCTCCGATTTCGTCTGCATCGTCGTGATCTTCCTGGTTCGCCGGACATAGTCCTGCCTAGACTCCGGACGGTAGTCTTCGTGCATGGGTGTTTCTGGCACCGGCATCCTGCTTGTCGCTTCGCGACCACACCTAAGAGCAGGCAGGAGTACTGGCTGCCCAAGTTCGAAGCGAATGTAGAGCGTGACGCGCGTAAGGAAGCCCAATTGCGAGAATTGGGCTGGCGTGTGGTGGTGATATGGGAGTGTGAAACGAAAAGCCTAGAGGCGTTGGAGGCACGACTCAGGCTTGAATTCGACGTTCCGCTTGGCGAGCCGCCTCATAAGCCCTAACGTGTTGTACAAGGCTTTCTCCGATCACTTCCCCCAGTCGCACCGGAACCGCATTTCCGATCATACGACCCACGGCTTTAAAGGTGATCCGTTCTGGTTCCATGAACGCGTAGTCCCTAGGAAAGGACTGTAGGATCGCTGCTTCACGCAGAGATAGCGCGCGAGCCTGCTCAGGGTGGCCGAAACGACCATTCCCGAAACCGTAGCAGAGGGTAGTCATCGTCGGGCTAGGGCGATCTGCGCGCATGCGTCCGTAGACGCTCGGATACGTTTTGCCGCTCGCTTTGCGATGACATTCGGCGACCAGCTCTGGCGGCCAATCTTTCCAGGTTCCGCCTGGCCTGGAGTGAATGATACGGCGCATGTTGATCGGGGTGAGTGTTGCTGCCCTGTGAAGTGGATCGTTCGGGTCGCATTCTCCGGCGGCTAGGCGAGGCAGTGCGCCGATGACGTCCTCGACATTGACCGGGGCGTTCAAGTGTGTAGGTGGGATGATGCTTATTGGCATCCCCAGTTTGGAGGCGAGCAGTACATGTCGGCGGCGCTGTTGCGGCAAACCGTAGTCGACGCAGGCTACGCGCCCATCCCATATTTCGTAATCTTGATCCCGGAGGCTCTGCACAAAGTCGTGGTAGACCTCGTGCTTGGTGACATCAGGGACGTTCTCCATGGTTACCAGGTGAGGCTCGGTTTCTTCGATGAGGCGGCTGAAATGATAGAGCAGCGGCCACTTGCGATCGTTGCGGGTATCTTTGCCTTGGTTGTAGGTCGAGAACGGCTGGCAGGGCGCGCAACCGGCCAGCAATCTGTATCGGCCAGGGCGATACCAGGCCAGCAGCTCTTCGGCCGTCACTTCCTTCACATCTTTGGTGACGAAGGCAGCCTGGTTGTTCTCTTGGTAGGCGTACGCACATTGGCCTTCGATGTCATACCCGGCATGTACCGTAATACCGGTGTTTCGCATGCCAGCGGTAAGGCCGCCAGCGCCACAGAAAAGGTCAACAGCATCGATCATGGGATTAGGCCCTCCTAACGGAAGGTATTCTAGCTGGAACTTGTATAAAGATCGAGCACGATAATTAGGTTAGTTGTAAGCGTCCGACGAACTCAACTTCCGAAGCTCTTATCCGAAACCATTCAAGGCTCAGGTCGTTCAGGAATACCTGCAACCCGGAGCATCCGTTTCCAGCGTCGCCATCCGTCACGGTATCAACGCCAACGTCATCCGCAAATGGATGCCTCTTTTCCGAGATCAGGTCGTAACCTCGGCGCCGGCATTCGTTCAAGTAACAGCTGCACCCAAACGATCAGCCGAAGCGTTGGCAATCATCAAGCTGTCTGTGGCCGGTCAAGCGATCACAGTGAAATGGTCCGCTTCAGATCCTGAAGGCTGCGCGCTTTTTATTCGGGCTGTTGCTTGATGATCCGCATCACGCTTACTTTTTGGGCGACGGAATGGGCTGTAATGCTCAAGTATCTATATAGAGGGCCGATAGGGACTAGCATCTACCCCCTGATGCCGCTACGCCGCAGTGCCACGCTTAGCACATTCATTTGTATTGCTTAGACGGCCACTGGCCGGCGTTTGTGCCGAAGCTCGCATGCTGCGGCCCCTTGATGATCGAACGAGGAAACCACAGTGACCCTGCAGTCCCCGGAAGCCCTACTTGAACACCTGAACAATGCCTTACGCCATCTACGTGGCGCCTGCACTGTCTTGGACAGTGATGACATTGACAGCAAGCTGTTGGCCGTGATGCGCCGTTTGCTGCTGGCCCAGGTACTGGGCGACACCTGGGTGGTGGCGGTGGGCGGCTCCCAAGGGGCGGGCAAAACCACGCTGATGGCCAGCCTGTACGGTTTGCTTGATACCGAGCAAAAGTGGCTTGAGGGCAACGAAGGGCGCGGTGAGAAAATGCCCGTATTGGTCCTCGAACAAGACGGCATGAAGCAGGCGCAAGGCTTCGTGCGCCGCCTGGTGCAGAATGAGAGCGCAGCAGGCTACAGGCTGCAGGATGTGCAGGTTGAAGTGGCTGACTTTCAAAAGGCGATTAGCGACCCAAACGCTGAGGACCTGCTGCCGGTGCTGCGGGTGCCGCGGCGTTACTTCAACCGTGACAACCAGGCTTGGCTACTGCTGCCGGGCTACGAGCGACAGGACCGTGAAAACCGTGCCTGGCAAGAGCTGATGCGCCAGGCCATGATCGCCGCCGCCGGCTGCATTGTGGTCACTGACGAAACCCGCATGGCCAACCAACAGCAGGTCGAGATCGTCAAAGACATGCTGGCAGGTGAACTGGCCGGTGTGTACCCCTACGTGGTGGTTACCAAAACCGAGTCCAGCCAGGGCGATGACGCCAAGCGCCAGGAACTGCGCAACAGTGCACAGACCACGTTTCAAGTGGCGCCAGAGCGTGCCGAGACGCACATCATCCTCACCGGTACTGACGACTCCGATTACATTACGCAGTGGCTGCCGCAGCTTGAGCGCGCGCTGTACGGCCTCAACTTCACCGGGCAGGCCAACCGCCATCTGCAGATGAGTGACTTGTCCGAGTTGCTGGGCAAAGACCTTACGCGTGTGCTCGGCTTGATCAGTGGTAAGGCGCAGTTGTACTTCAACAATGACACCAGTTCCGAGGGTGCGCGGGTGCTGGAGCTGGTACTGAGCGAGTTCGACGATGCGGCGCAGGCCCTGCGTGAAGAGCACCTCAAACAGGTCAATGAAGTGGTGGGCCATGCGCTGGACCGTGCCAGCAAAAAACTCGACGAAGCTCTCAAGAACGACCACGAAGGTTTCAAGAACTGGCTATCAAACGTGTTCGACACCACTAGTGAAACCAGAATAAAAATGAAGGCGGTGGTCACCAACGCCTGGGCTGATGGCGCCGCACCACTGTTCACCCAGTATTCGGGGGAGTTAGAAAAACTGACGGCCAAACGCTTGGGCCGAGACGCCACAGTACCTGCCGTGGGGGCCGCAAAACCGTTGCTGGCGGCAGCGCCGTCACGTGCGCTGAAGCAGGTCGGCTATATGCACAGCTCTGGGGAAATGGTGCGTTTTAACGCGCTGACGCCTGACGCCACCCACGATGTTCGGCAACTGCTGAGTGATCCTGTGCTGGATAGCAATGCCGTCTCGCAGCCGTTCAGCAAGGCGCTGAGCAAAAGCGTGAAGCTGATCCCGGCACTCTCGCTGGAATACACCCGCCTGGTCTATGCGCTACCCGAGGTGGTAGGGCTCAAGGATGGCCTAGTGCTGGCCGATGCTGTACCGGCTGGCAATCTGGTTGAGGACGGCGTGCAAAGCCTAGGTGCAGGCGTTGAGCTGGGTAAAACCGCGATCAAGTCTTTGGCAGCAGTGATGGCGGTGGATGTGGTCAGCGATGGCAAGGCCGACATCCTCAACACCCTGCTTGGCAACACCCAGATCACCAGTGCTGACCCAGGCGCCACCCTGCCTATAGTACCGCCTTCGCCGCACCCGGCGGCGATTGCAGCGACTGCCGTCGTTGCTGCGGCGTACCTGACCACGGTTGCAGTGACGCGGCTACGTTCGTTCGAGAAAGCCGCCAGCGCCCAGGCGCACACCATGCTGCATGGTGTTCACGATGCCCATGTCGAGCACCTGCGTGTGCAGTTCGATCAGACTATGGCGGTGGCCCGGGCGCGCATCGTCGACTCGATACGCGCACGCTACAAGATGGACGAATCCTTGATGCTCAAGGATCGCCTAGCGTGCGCGCTAACCACGGTGAAATCACTGGCCGGCGACCTGCGCCATGACCTTGATGCCTCGGCCACCGGCCTGAACGTGCTCGCGGCCGGGCGCGGTGCTTGAGATGGCGCCTGAGCGCGCGCCCAACCTGGCTGTGGCGCACTGGCATGGCTTGAGAGTAGAGCATCCGCAGTGGGCCCTACGCGCTTATGCCCGGCTGGTGAGCACCCTTAGCCCGCAGGTGCAGCAGCGCTTGCAGGTCAAGGAGGCTGAGGCCGAGCCTTACGTGGTGGTGTTCGGCAAAACCCAGGTTGGCAAAACCACGCTGCTGCTCGACCTTATGGGGGTTGCCCCGACGCAGATGGCCAGGGTATCGACAGTGTTACGCGGTGGCCGCGAGGCCGGCCAGTCGGCGACAGCCACCACCATGGAGTACTGCCGCTCTGCCAGCGAGCAGTGGGGCCTGGGGTGCCAGGGCGAGCCTAAGTGGTTTGCCAGTGACCAGGCCATAGCTGAGGAACTGGGCGGTTTGCGTGCGCGCATGGAGGCCGGCCAGTTGCACACTGGCACTGCGCCCTGGGTAGTGCACATCCCACGGGGCTGCTTTGTGGCCGACGCTAAAGGTCCGGGGGTACGCATGCTCGACCTTCCGGGAGACAAACCGTCCAACGAGCAAGAGCAGCGGCACGTGCATCTGATGGCCAAAACCTACTTGCCGTTTGCAGACTTGATTCTGCTGGTGGGCCGCGGTGATGACTTAAGCTTTTTGCGTGCCGGCGAACTTGCGCTGCCGGGCATCGAAGACTGGCAGGCCATGCCCTACCGGTTTCGGATCGTGACCACCTACTCGTATTTTGCCAAATCGGCGAAGGACTTTTTGCGCGAGCACCCCGGTGCCGGCACAGCGCAGGTACGCCAACGGCTGTTAAACGAGGCACAACGTTTCGGCGCATTCAGCGAATCGGCGCGGCAGGAGCGGTTGTTCTTCCCGCTTGAGTTCGGCAATAGCTGGCAGAACACCGCCAAGGATGACCCCCTGCTGCACAAGCGCATGGCGCCCATCATTACTGGCCTGCGCAATGAGCTGCTGGCACAGATCCGCAGCAATACTACTCCCATGGGGCGCATGCTCGGCACGCTCCAGGCGCACATTAGCGTGCGCTACATTCAGCAGCAGAAAACCTGCGCGGTTGAGCAAGCGCTCAATGTGCTGGCTACTCGCCGGGACGCATCGGAAACCGAGGTAAAAAGCTGGGCAGTACTGAGCGCATCATCTACAGCGCATTTTAAGGAGATGCGCGACGTCATGGGCACACAGCCATGCCAGCAAGGCATTGCGGCCATCGACGCAGCGGCCGAGGCCTTGCAGGAAGACCCTGAAGAACACTACTGGCCGAAAGCCGGTAGTGTAGAGGACGACCGTGAAACCCTTTACACGTTGATCAGGGACTACCGCCGGGTACTGGCAGCCCTGCGCTTGGAGGTTTCACCAAATAGCATCCCTCCCAACTTTTGGCGGCAGGTGCGCAAGCAGTTCAACGAACCGCCGACGCGCGCCATCGACAGTGCGCTGGATGCTGCCTTTGGGTGGGTGCGCGGCGTACTCAACGGCTATTGGTTCGACACCTACCTGTCATCTGACAATTACCAGAAGGACCGAAAGCGCGTACGTGCGGCCGGCGCCGAGGCCCTGGAGCTGTTGGTCGGTCTATGGAAAAACCAGTGGCTCGAAGCCCTTATGGGTACCGAGCGTGCATTTACTGAAGCCGCCAGGGCCGCTCAGGCCCAGGCCGCTGCGCACAAACAGGAAGCTGAGCACGCACTGCAACGCCACCGCTTTATTACCCAGGCCATCGCCGAAAACGCCACAGAGCTTGAGCGTATTGCTCAGGATTCCAAGGATGATCTTGAGCGCTGCGAGCGCTACGTTGGGCTTCTGAAAGAGGAGTACGGCACTGAGCTTTGCCATCGCTACACCACGGCGCTGGCCGAGGTCGAGCCGGTCGATGCGTTGCTGGGGCTGTTGTCCTGCGTTGCGTTGCGCCATCAGTACGCTGAGCTCATGCAGGTGTGCGGACCCGCGGCAACCTGAGCCTGCCAACATTCACTGTTTTTTTAGAGTACCCATCGTGAGCGACCAAACCCAGGAAAAAGAAAATAGCCTTGCCGAGTTGATGGTCAGGATCTTAAAAGAGCCGCTCAAGCCGCTGGATGAGTCGGTCAAAGGCTTGAAGGGTGAGCTGGCCGACATCAAAGAAGAGATTGAACACACAAAAAACTCCGTCGTCAGCGGTGTTGTCGACGTGCTGAACAAGCACGAGCGCAACGCTAAAAACCGGGACGAAGAAACGCTGGAGGTCCTTCGCACCAGCCTCTCTGAGCAAGCACTGGCGTTGGCTGCTATGCCTGGGCTCGTGAGCGACGCGCTGGCGGGTACCGTAACCAGTCTGCACGAGCAGCTTAATAAGCAGCAGGCAAGCTTGGCCGCCATATTGGCACAGTGGCAAACCCATGCGAGCGCCGCCCATACTGAGCAGGCCGCGAGCATAAACACCGCCGTCGCCGGCATCAGCCAGCGCCTTGAACAGCAGCAAAAAAGCGCCCAGGCTGCGCAGCTAGCACTGCTCGGCGCCCTGAAGAGCGCTGCCGAGCACTCACAATCGGCCATGGCTAAAACCCAACAAGACGGCCAAACGCTGCGCGAGGCATTTGCCACCGCCCAAGCCGAGGTACTTGGCGTCTTGCACCAGCAGGCCGAGGTGTTCAGTACCCGCCTCGACCAGAGCCAGGCTAAGGTACGCCAGCTAACCGTCATCATCGGGGTGTTTTTCGGTTCGATGATAGCGTACGTAGTGTACGACCTGTTGGGCCGGGTCTAGCGGAGCGATCACGGCGTTGGATCGGTCGCGGTAGGGACGGCAGCTACCTGCAGCCCCCCGCACAAATCCGTACATGCGGAAGTACCGCATTAAGTGTAAGGGGCAGGTTCGGAAGGTGTGTTCACCGGCCCCTTACGGTTAGTTATCATATCGCGTGCTTGGGGTTAGCTTACAACGTGTACTTCTTAGCGCCTGAACCTGCTCCATATTCGGCCATGTGCTCTTGGGGTGGATGAGGTTTGTCAGGCGGAATGCCGCTGGATTGCGACAAAAAATAAACGATAGGAAGCCATCCCGATGGTCGCCCTGGCATCAGCCAAGGGCAGTCCATCGGACGGTGTGAGCTATAGGGGTTACAGGTAACCTCGTTCGGCCAACGACACACAACCTTCATGGCCAACCACCACATGATCCAATATGTGGGTGCCGACCATGTTCAGAGCGTCCTTGAGGGTGGTGGTCAGGGTCCGATCGGCTTGGCTTGGTTCTGGGTCTCCGGAGGGGTGATTGTGCACCATAATTATGGCCGCAGCGTTGTGCTCCAAGGCGATCTTGACCACTTCTCGTGGGTACACGCTAGCCCCATCCAGCGTACCTCTGAACAGTTCTCTAAAACCTATGACCCGATGTTTGGAGTCGAGCAGCAGCAGGGCAAAGACTTCATGCTCGTGGTACTGCAGCAGTGTTTGCAGGTGACTGAAGACCTGCTTCGGCTCAGTCAAAGCCCGGCCTTTAGACAAACGGCTCATGGCCAGTTGTTGTGCCATCCGTAGGATGTCGGCCTCGGTGACGGGTGATTCCATGACGTAGGTGCCACTTGCCTCACCGGCTTTGAGCTTGTGATATTTCATGACGGCATTCCTGTACGAATGAGGGGTAGGCTGGAGAGGTTGAGCAGAGCGTTACTTAACGGAAGGCCTAATGCTGTGCACGGTAGCTTGAGCCTCCAGCTTCTGAGCCAGTGAGGGCTTTGAGGGTACTGTCGGTTGTGGCTCTGCGTTGTTGGGCTGTGTTTCATCAGCAGGGAAGAACTCCTCGACAATGGCGCCGGTGTCTTCCTCGCTGTCTTCAAAAGCGCCATTGTTAAAACCCTGCCGGGCTGCGCGATCTAAGGCGCTCTGGTCAAAGCCCGAGGCTTGCCGGGTTTCCCCCAGTTGCTTGGCGGCCAATAGGGCGTCCTCTAAACTCAGTCCACTGCGCACCGTGATATCGACGTAGAAGATCGGCGTGCCGTGGCTCTGACGGGTGGATTTGCCACGCAGACGCAGCTCCAACGGCAGGCAGGCCAGGCGATTGCCAGAGATGGCTTGCAGGTAATGCAGGCGCGCTGCCAGGGTGCGGATGCTGTTGAAGCCAGTGGTTCGGAAGACAAAACTGCCCAGTGGGTCGTCATCACCAATCATCACGTTTAGCCGACCGTAAGGCTTGCAGGCATTGCCTTGGGCTAGTGGACAGTCATCGGGTGAAGGGCAGGGCAGCGATTGGATGCCGTCCTTGGTCAAACGCTTGCAAGTTTCACCATTGCCGACGCACAACGGCCTGCCGGTGGTACGGTCGAACAGACTGTAGTCCGCACGAAAGTTGAGGTCTGGTTCGTTGAACAACAAGCGGATCGGAATGCTGCGCAGCTTGCCGTCCTGGCCATTGCGCAGCTCCTCATTGAGTGGGTGCATCAGCCAGCCGTCGCGGCTCTGGACTTGTGAAGTGATGGTGAACTGATCGTCCTTCTCCGGCTGGCGCTTGCCGTTTTTCTCGACGACCTTGCCGATAGAAATGCGCCCGAGTACCGGCGGGGTGATGGCTAAACCTTTGAGCATGGCGGTTATCCTTGATCTGAAAATAAAAAAGCCACCGGGACGTGAGCGGTCCAGGTGGCTAGGGTAAGCGGGCTGTTTCAGCCGATCAGGAAGCGACGAGTGCCTACTTTGGTCCTGGGGTAGCGAGCTTGCAGGTAGGGCTTGTCTTTGAGCATCTGTTCGGTATCCAGACCAATGCTGTCCTTGGATCTCTTCCAGCTGATGTAGCCCTCGGCAAACTCTGCACGGGTGGCTTCCCCCATGGCCTGCTGCAGAACCTGCTTGAGCCGCGCTTCACGTGTCTCCTGCTGGGCAATGTTCTGGCGAACAGACTTGAGTTCCACGAAGGTGCTGGCCAGCTCTGTGTGCTGGCTGAAGTCCAGGGTTTGTCCGTTATCCTCGGGGTAGAGGCAGCGCAAAGCCGCTTCCGAAGATGCTGTGCCATCGGCCGGTGGCGGGGTGTCACTGACGACGTAATCCCAGAACAGTCGTTCCAGGTCAATCAGCCGCGCAATCAATGCCTCGTCGCGTGCGATGCGATGGATTTCCAGTTGGTGGCCACCGAGCAGCACCGCCACATCAGCAGCCTGCTTGCCAGTGACCGCGAGCTGGTGCATGACTTGCAATTGCACGTACTCGGGCACGCCTTCTTTCCAGAGGCGTGCCCCGTTTATGCCGGCCGTCTTGCATTCGAGGATTTGCACGTCTGGGGCGCCGATCACCTCGCGGTCGATATTGGCGAGCATCCAGGGCAGCGCCGGATCGGGATGCTGTAGCACCGCGTTGATCCGTCGAACCTTGTGCTGGCTGCGCTTGCTGTAGTGCCAGGCCACGATGGGCTCCAGCACATTGCCCCAGTACAACGGGCTTTCCTCATCCTGAGGATCGGCCTTGGGCATGCTGGCATCGCGGCCAGTCTTCTCCAGCCACAGCTCCAGCTGCGACTTGTACGGATTAAGCCCCACCGCAGCGGCGGCGTCCGAACTGCCGATGCCCTGCTTGCGTATCTGCAGCCAGTCTTCCCGGGGCAGCTCTTTGGTGCTGACCAGGCGCAGGGCAGGGCGGGCTTTGCGGGTTCTGCCATTCAATGACGTTGCTTTCATCGTATTCACCTGCAGACATAAAAACGCCCGACCAGCACAAGGCTGACCGGGCGCAAGGGTTGATGTGAGTGAGAGTTAGGCGGCGAGTTGCAGCGCGGCATCCAGGGCGCGTTGCTTGATCTGCGCCCCCTGGCCAAACCAGGCCGAGTCCAGGCGGTACTCGTTGCTGCGAGCACGGCGTTTGTGGTCAACATACTCGGTCACGGCATTGAGCAGGCCCCAGGCGGTGCCGCGTGCCGAGTCGAGCTGACTGCCACGACCACGCCCTTCGTACAATTCCTGCACCTTACGCAGGGCTCGCTCATTGGGCAGCACCTCCGGCAGAGCGCCGGTCGGTGTTGTTTCGCACAGCACGTTCATGAAGAAACCCAGTGCCTCATGCCATTGCACTTTGCGTTCAGCCAGTGCTCGCATGCGGTACATGAACTCATCCCATTGTGAGACGGCGATGCCGAGTTGCTTCTTCACCGCCTTGGGATCGAAGCGAGTGTTGTGTGGCACCTTGATCGCCCTGCTGGTGCCGTCCAGGGCGATGGTCAGGGTGTTGTTGCAGACCACGCGCACGGTGGTCGGCGTTGCTGTGGTGGCCAGGGTGCCGTCGCAGGATGTCGCCAGCAGCAAATAGCCGTTCACCTGGTCATTGCCCTTGAGTGCCGCGCCTTGCCCGGTACGCGCCAGCGCCCAGAACTTGCGTCCACCCTTGAGCACGCCAGCCGTTTCCAGCTCGTAACCGGAGGCCTCGGTGAGGTCGCGATAAAACTCCAACACTTCACGCGGCTGCACCGTGTGGTAGCGCTGGGAGACCACCGACAGCGGTGCTTTGGTGTCAGAACGGTAGAGCACTTTCTGTTCCGGGAAGGAGTGGATAGTGCCAAGGTGACCGACAGTATCCGACTTGAAGTGCACTGTGCTTTCCTGAATCTGCCAGTCCATGCCGGCCTCACGTTGCCAGACCTCGATAGGCTGTTTACGAGGGAGTTGATTGCCCAGACCGTGCCACGGAGTAGTGCCGGCGTAGGCCATGGTTTCAATGAGATGAGCCATAGGAATGATTCCTTGCGAATGAGTTGGAATGAGCGTCGATTCATCAACCTCCGACGCGTGTTAACGACGGCTTAGTGGTTGACGCTGAAGCTGTAACCGCACTCCTGGCATTGGTAGTTGTGAAGCACCTTGTCATCGATCTGCTCCCCCAGCGTGGCACCGGCTATCCCGCCTGCCACTCCGCCAAACAGCCCACCGAGAAGAGCCCCAGCAATACCACCAATGGCGATTCCTACCGGCCCGCCGACAACACCAAGCACCGCACCGACTTCAGCACCCGATAGGGCGCCAGCGGCTCCACTGGCCGCACCGCCCGCGGCACCAATCAAGCCGCCTGCTTGTTTACCGATATTTTTAGTGATGACATGTCCAGAGTTACAGCTTGGGCAAGGGGTATACATGTGCAGATACTCTCAAGTGATGAGCGTGCCGAGGTAGAAACTGGCACGCCAAATCCCCCTGCAGCAGTCGATACTGCGGGGCGTTCATTGAGGTGATATAGGTTTGAAATATTTTTGGATCCAATATCGATTAATCTAGCGCTTTTGACGCAACCGGATATTGGTCCCTCAGGCTTTGAGAAGGGCGAGTAAGGTTGATAACGAAATTATGAAGAACTGGGCCGCTGGCAATCATGAGCGAAAACTGCTCTAGGTGAGCCCAAGCACATGGGTCACCATCGGCAACCCTGTGAGGTAGCGTAATGTCCGTAGCCCGCTTTCGCGAGGAACTGACGCTGGGTCAACGTATCGAGACGACTTTTTTATCTTGATTTTCTGTCATCGCTGACACCGACAGGTTGCCTGTAGCAGCTTCCTGAATATGGTTGCTCCACCACGCCATCAGAGGGCGTCTGCGTTCTATGTAATCTGCTCGGTTGTACGCGCTACGTACCTCGTCTTTATCGACGTGGGCAAGTGCAACCTCGATCAATTCAGGATCCCAGCCGTGCTCGTTGAGGATGGTGCTCGCCATAGAGCGCATGCCATGGCTTACCAAGCGCCCTTCGAAACCCATGCGCTTTAGCGCCATGTTAGCGGTCTGACTGTTGCAGTGCGTGCGGGGGTTCCGGTCTGCGGGGAACACAAATTCCCGATGTCCGCTGTATGGCTTGATCGCTTCCAGGAGCGCGAGAGCCTGCTCCGTGAGCGGGACAATGTGCGCGCGGCGCTTCTTCATGCGCTCCGCAGGAATCGTCCAGATCTTCTTCTCGATATCAATATCTGCCCAGCGGGTGGTTGCTGCCTCGACTGGCCGGGTTATGGTGTGGAGCTGCCACTCGATCAGGCAGCGGGTTGTTCTTTTTATGCTGGCATTGGCGATTGCCACCATGAGCTCTTTCAGCTCATCGGGGGGTAGAGCCGCCATGTTTTTCTTTTTCGGTTTCTTGAAGACGGAGCGGATACCGCTGAGCGGGTTCGCGTGAATCAGTCCCGAGTTGACCCCGTAGGTCATGATCTCGTTGAGCCGCTGCGTCAGTCGCTTCACGGTTTCAAGGCTACCCTTGGTTTCGAGTGGTCGGAGCAGATTGATGACTTGCGGTGCGCTGATGGCTGAGATCGGTGTGGAGCCCAAGTCCGGGAATATGTGCAATGTTAGCGAGCGCCAGATGTCCTCAGCGTAGGCCGGCGTCACAGCATCCTTCTTCAGTTCATACCAGGACGTCGCCACATTCTGGAATGTGTGCTCAGTCGCAGCTTGTTTAGCTTGCAGCACAGCATCCCGTTTCTCTTTAGGGTCGATGCCGTGGGCAAGTGCTTCCCTCGCTTCAACGGAACCTTTGCGTGCTTGCGCCAACGAGACTTCGGGGAAGGTTCCCAGTCCCATGTTGATCCGCTTCTTCGTCACAGGGTGTCGGTAATTGAAGTTCCATAGCTTAGAGCCATTGCTTCTCACTCGCATTTGAAGTCCGCCGCCATCAAATAGGACGTAGTCCTTTTCAGCAGGCTTGGCAGATTTGACTTTGAGTTCAGAGAGACGGGTAGCTTGTGCGCACATTGGCATTCCAGACTTGATTTGGCATTCCAAAAATTAGCACCTACGGGCTTGGAATGCCATTTGGAATGCCAAAAGGCGTAGCTGATCATGGACGTCCGTGGACGCCTATGGCCTTGAATGCCGCGTATTCTCTGGCTTTCAGGCACAAAAAAAGACGTCCGTGGACGTCTTTAGATGTTAATGTGGTGGAGCCGGGGGGATTTGAACCCCCGTCCGCCAGTACTCCGCTGTCGGTACTACATGCTTAGCCGTGTCTACTGATTTAATCCGCAGCCGCCCGACGGGCAGGGTGCTTTGGATGAGTTGTGTAAGTTTTAGTCACTTCGCCCACAACGTGCTACGCGACGATCCTGTTCTGTATGACAATCAGTTCGGGTTTACAGGCATCCCCTAGTGATTGCTGGAGCCGAAGCTACCAGAAGCAACGGGTCAAGAGGACCGCTTAAGCGGCCAGCTTGAACTCCGCGCCGTAGTTTTCGTCATTGGCAACTATAAAAGTTGCAACAGTGGATTTACGAGTTCTGTTACCAACTCGGCATGCACCTAGAGTTTCGCTACCGGCGTCGAATCCTAATCGGCCCCACACTAGCGTTACGCTAACGCACCTTACGGCGCGTGGGATGGAGTATACGGCATTGCGCGGGCGACGTCGACAGCCGGTCCTGTCGCCCGCCTTCGGGCTTACGCACCGCCGCTGCCGGTGCCGCTGCCTTTCTCGGTTTTTTCCAGGCGCTCCAGCACTTTGCTGGTGATGGCAATGCATTCCTTGGTGTCGCCCGAGGCCTGGGCGGCCTTGGCTTTGTCGACGTGCTCGGTGATGGCTTTGTCCAGGCCCTCGGAGGTGGCGCCGGCAGTGGCCATGCTGTCGTCGATCTTTTGCAGGTTGGTGGTGCAAAGGTCTACGGCGGCGAACACCGGCGAAGCCAGCAGGGTGGCGGCCGCGAACAGGGCCGAAAGCGCGGTACCTTTCATGGGTGTCTCCTCTGGGGCCTCTGGAAGGTGGGCCTGTAAGGTGGACTGTGGGGGATTGGCGGGGGGTCAATCGGGATGGTGGCGGGGGGGTATGGGAGGGGGGGG
>NZ_BCBQ01000059.1:0-40664 GCF_001320885.1 Pseudomonas sp. NBRC 111140 | reverse complement strand
CGTATTCGTCGAGGTCGTCGATCAGGTACACCTGGGTTGACTGCGGGCGCTTGCCGGAAATCGGTGAGCGCGGCGGCTGTGGACGACCGTTGAGGTTGTCCTGGTCGATCAGGTAGAACTCCAGCTCGAACGCCGCGCAGATATCCAGGCCCAGGTCGTCGAACTTGCTCACCACCTGGCGCAGCACTTCACGCGGGTCGGCGAAGAACGGCTGGCCATCCAGTTCGTGCATGGTCATCAGCAACTGCGCGGTGGGGCGCTTCTGCCAGGGCTCGTCCGACAGCGTGCCGGGGAT
Organism: Pseudomonas sp. NBRC 111140; assembly: GCF_001320885.1. Lineage (NCBI taxonomy): Bacteria > Pseudomonadati > Pseudomonadota > Gammaproteobacteria > Pseudomonadales > Pseudomonadaceae > Pseudomonas > Pseudomonas sp. NBRC 111140. Next base: position 40,369 of record NZ_BCBQ01000059.1, on the reverse strand, counting down.
CGGGAAGCAGATGCGGTCGGCATCGCCGATGTCCAGGCCAAGGCCGGTGCTCTCGACCGTGGAGCCGTTGATGTCCAGGGCGAACAGCGAAGCCGGCAGGTTGATGCCCTTCTCGTACACCTTGTGCAGGCTGGCCCGCTCGATGCGCTTGCCACGTACCACGCCATTCATGTCGGAGATCAGCAGGTCTACATACTGCGTGTCCGGATGGGCCTGGAGGAAGTCATTCATCTCGCTGGAAGAACTGGCGCACGGGGTTACCGACGTCATGGTGTACATCCTTTGATGTGCTGCGGCGATGTGGGGATACGGCTGGCGCCTCACGGGCGACGATGGTTGCAGCTGTTGTTCTTTTCACTTTCCCATCGTGGGGATTGGTTACCCGACCGGGCGCATTGATTCCGGGGGGCCGTTTCACTATAAAATGGCTCCGACGCAACAGACATTGGCAATTCGGCAAGCAGAGCGTGCACCAATGCAATATCAGATTACCCACGCCGACCTCTCTCTGGTCCTGGCACTGGAACGTGGCCGCTCGCTGGCCAAAGCCGCCGAGCTACTCAAAGTCGACGTTTCGACGGTGTTCCGCTCGATCCGCCGGCTGGAGTCGGCGCTGGGCACAGCCTTGTTCGTCAAGAGCCGCAAGGGCTACTTGCCGACCGACACCGCCCAGGCCCTGGCCGAGCAGGCCGAGCGCGCCGAGCAGGCGCTGGAGGCGGCGCGCATTGCCATGACCAGTGGCGAGCAAGTGGTCAGCGGCACGGTGCGCGTGACCTGTACCGAGGCGGTGATGCACAGCCTGCTGCTGCCGGCACTGGCCGAGTTCATGCCCAACTACCCGGCCTTGTCGCTGGAGATGGGCACCTCCAACACCTTCGCCAACCTCAGCCGGCGCGACGCCGACATCGCCTTGCGCCTGACCAACACGCCACCAGAGCACCTGGTGGGCCGCAACCTGGGCTCTACTTCTTATGTCGTCTGCGGCCAGCCGCAGTGGCGCGAACGCCTGACCGAGTCGCCCGGCAGCGTGCCGTGGATCGCCCCTGACGACTCGATGCAGGACCACCCCACGGTGGTCTGGCGCAACCAGCAGCACCCAGGGCTGAGCCCACGCTACCAGTGCAGCAGCATGTCGACCATCGCCCAGTTGGTCACCGCAGGCCTGGGCGTGGCGGCATTGCCGGACTACATGGTGCACGCGCTGCCTGGGGTGGATGCACTGAGCGGCCCGCTGCCCGGCTGCGACACCCAGCTGTGGCTGCTGACCCGGCCGGATTGCCGTGCATTGCGCTCGGTTCAGACCCTGTTCGAGGAACTGACCCCGCGGTTGCGTGACGCGATGCTCTGAGGTTATCGTCAGGCTCAAGTATCGCGGCTGTCTGTTCCGGCTCTTTCGCGGGCCAACCCACTTCCACGGGGCAGGCGATGCCTGAGCGAGCGGGTTGGCCACAAAGAAGCAAACACAGGGCTTCTAGGTGACCGCCCGGCAAAACAGCGCTTCCCTATTGGCTGGTGAATTTTTATACTATCGAGTCCGCCTGCCCATTATTGGGCTGCACGCCCACCGCAATTGCTACTGAGGAAGACCATGGCCCGCGTAACTGTTGAAGACTGCCTGGAACACGTGGATAACCGCTTCGAGCTGGTCATGCTCTCGACCAAGCGCGCTCGCCAGCTGGCGACCGGCGGCAAAGAGCCACGCGTTGCGTGGGAAAACGACAAGCCGACCGTTGTTGCCCTGCGCGAAATCGCCGAAGGCATCGTCACCAACGAATTCATCGCCGCTGAAGAGATCGTCACCGAGGATCCGGTGTTCGCCGCGTTCGAGGACGAGAACAACGAGGCTGTCTGATTGATGCCAGGTCGACGTCGCACGGCGCAAGGCCCTCTTCCTCGGCAGGAGGTGAACCCATGCCGGGTATAGAAGCCTTGGCCGAACGGCTGTCGACCTATCTTGGCCCCGAACAGGTCAACCTGGTCCGGCGCGCCTATTTCTATGCCGAACAGGCCCACGATGGGCAGCGCCGCCGCAGTGGCGAGCCCTACGTGACGCATCCGCTGGCCGTGGCCAGCATCCTCGCCGACATGCACATGGACCATCAGAGCCTGATGGCGGCCATGCTGCACGATGTGATCGAAGACACCGGCATCGCCAAGGAAGCCCTCAGCCAGCAGTTTGGCGAGACCGTGGCCGAGCTGGTCGATGGGGTCAGCAAGCTGACCCAGATGAACTTCGAGACCAAGGCCGAGGCGCAGGCCGAGAACTTCCAGAAGATGGCCATGGCCATGGCTCGCGATATCCGCGTGATCCTGGTCAAGCTGGCCGACCGCCTGCATAACATGCGCACCCTGGAAGTGCTGTCCGGCGAAAAGCGTCGGCGCATCGCCAAGGAAACCCTCGAAATCTACGCCCCCATCGCCAATCGCCTGGGGATGCACACCGTGCGCGTGGAGTTCGAAGACCTCGGTTTCAAGGCCATGCACCCGATGCGCTCGTCGCTGATTCACCGAGCGGTGAAAAGCGCACGCGGCAACCGTAAAGAGATCGTCGCCAAGATCGAGCACTCGCTGGCCAACTGCCTGGCCGCCGATGGTATCGAGGGCGAGGTCAGCGGCCGGCAGAAACACCTCTATGGCATCTACAAGAAGATGCGCGGCAAGCGCCGTGCCTTCAACGAGATCATGGACGTGTATGCCTTCCGCATCATCGTCGACAAGGTCGATACCTGCTACCGCGTGCTTGGCGCCGTGCACAACTTGTACAAGCCGCTGCCCGGTCGCTTCAAGGATTACATCGCGATCCCCAAGGCCAACGGCTACCAGTCGTTGCACACCACGCTGTTCGGCATGCACGGCGTGCCCATCGAAATCCAGATCCGCACCCGCGAGATGGAAGAGATGGCCAACAATGGCATCGCCGCGCACTGGCTGTACAAGTCCAACGACGACGAACAGCCCAAGGGCAGCCACGCCCGCGCGCGTCAGTGGGTCAAAGGCATCCTCGAGCTGCAGCAACGTGCCGGCAACTCGCTGGAATTCATCGAGAGCGTGAAGATCGACCTGTTCCCGGACGAGGTCTACGTGTTCACGCCCAAGGGCCGCATCATGGAGCTGCCCAAAGGCTCCACGGCCGTCGACTTCGCCTACGCGGTGCACACCGACGTCGGCAACAGCTGCATCGCCTGCCGCATCAACCGTCGCCTGGCGCCGCTGTCCGAACCGCTGCAAAGCGGCTCGACAGTGGAAATCGTCAGTGCCCCGGGCGCCCGACCGAACCCGGCCTGGCTCAACTTCGTGGTCACCGGCAAGGCGCGCACGCACATCCGCCACGCGCTCAAGCAGCAGCGCCGCTCCGAGTCCATCAGCCTGGGCGAGCGCCTGCTGAACAAGGTCCTCACCGGCTTCGACAGCAGCCTGGAAAAAATCCCCCAGGAGCGCATTCAAGCGATTCTGGCCGAGTACCGCCTGGAGCTGATCGAAGACCTGCTCGAGGACATCGGCCTGGGCAACCGCATGGCCTACGTGGTCGCCCGTCGCCTGCTGTCGGCCGAAGGCGAACAGCTGCCGGCGCCGGAAGGCCCGCTGGCGATCCGCGGTACCGAAGGCCTGGTGCTGAGCTACGCCAAGTGCTGCACACCGATCCCAGGTGACCCGATCGTCGGCCACCTGTCGGCAGGCAAGGGCATGGTCGTGCACCTGGAAAACTGCCGCAACATCAGTGAAATCCGCCATAACCCGGAAAAGTGCGTACAGCTCTCCTGGGCCAAGGACATCACCGGCGAGTTCAATGTCGAACTGCGTGTCGAACTGGAACACCAGCGCGGCCTGATCGCCCTGCTGGCCAGCAGTGTCAACGCCGCCGACGGCAACATCGAGAAAATCAGCATGGACGAACGCGACGGCCGTATCAGCGTGGTCCAACTGGTGGTCAGCGTGCACGACCGCGTGCACCTGGCGCGTGTGATCAAGAAGCTGCGTACCCTGACCGGTGTGGTCCGCATCACCCGCATGCGTACGTAGTCCGCCAACCGCAAGGAGTCATCATGAGCAAGACCGTCATCACCAGCGACAAGGCCCCAGCCGCCATCGGTACCTACTCGCAAGCGATCAAGGCCGGCAACACCGTGTACATGTCGGGCCAGATCCCGCTGGACCCGAAGACCATGGAACTGGTCGAAGGCTTCGAAGCCCAGACCGTGCAAGTGTTCGAGAACCTCAAGGCCGTGGCTGAAGCCGCTGGTGGTTCGTTCAAGGACATCGTCAAGCTGAACATCTTCCTCACCGACCTGAGCCACTTCGCCAAGGTCAACGAGGTGATGGGCCGCTACTTCGAACAGCCCTACCCAGCCCGCGCCGCCATCGGCGTAGCCGCGCTGCCGAAAGGCTCCCAGGTCGAAATGGACGCCATCCTGGTCATCGAATGATGCCCCTGGTGACGGGCGCCCTGCCCGTCACCCTCTCTCCTCTGCAAGGTCAACCCGTCATGCGTCAAGCACTGCCCCTCGCGCTGGCAGCCCTGCTACTGGGCGGCTGCGCCAGCCACAAACCCGAAGATTTCAACGGCACCTGGATCAACCAGGACGCCATCACTGCGGCGGTCAAAGGCGGCAGCCTGCGCCAAGCACTGAACGAGCACGGCCCGGTATTCGAGTGGAAACTCGACGTTGCCAGCCAGCAAGCCAGCTACAGCAATGGTTTCGAGGCCGCTGACGGCCAGTTGAGCGCCAATGACAAGCAATGGCAGGCCAGCTTCGAGGGCGGCCAGACCGAGCAGTTGTCGCTTGATGGTGACGCGTTGCTGGCTGTCGACCAGCGCGGCGCCAAGCAGACCTTCGTGCGTGCCAAGGCGCCAGCTGCAGCCAATGCGCCACTGGGCAGCAGCTTCGAAAAGGCGCTGTACCAGGCTTACCTGGGCGGCGACTGGAAGATCGTCGAAGGCCAGGGCAAAGGTGCCAATGTACGTTTCAGCGACACCGGTAGCGTCACCGGCCTGCCCGGTCCGGACCGCTTCGCCCTGTGCCTGGCGGGCGATTGCGCAACCATGGGCGGCAGCAATGACAGCCTGTGGCTGGAGCGCAACCAGCGTGGTGCACCGTTCATCATCAAGCGTGATGGCGACAAGCTGGAGATTTTCCAGGCGGTTAACCGTGCTCAGCCGGACGACATGCCGGAACTGGCAGCAGGCAAGCGTCAGTGGGTGCTGGAGCGCAGCTGAAATCGAGCGCGGTTCCTGTAGGCGCGGCCTTGTGTCGCGATAGGGCTGCGAAGCAGCCCCCGCATTCTATGCGGCGACGCTGAAATCCTGGGGCCGCTGCGCGCCCCATCGCGACACAAGGCCGCTCCTACAGGGACCGCATCAGGCCTGAGACTGATTTTTTCCTTGAAGGATCGCGGCATAGCCTTCCTTGTAACTTGGGTACACCGGCGCCCAGCCCAACGCGCGCGCCCGGGCATTGCTGCAGCGCTTGCTGCCGGTGCGCCGTACCCGCTGCTCATCGGACCACTCGGTAACGCCCATGTACGCCCGCAGCCAGGCCACCACATCGGCCAGCGGCGCAGGGTCGTCGTCGACACCGATGTAGCATTCGTCCAGCGCCATGCCATCGGCATCAGCCTGCAGCAGAAACGCCAGCAGGCTGGCAGCATCCTCGGCATGAATGCGGTTGCCATACAGCGGCGGCTCCTCGGCCACACGGTAGCCCTGGCGAACCTGGCTCAACAGCCACTCGCGGCCTGGGCCATAGATACCGGTCAGGCGCACCACGCTCGCCGGGATGCCACTGGCCCGCGCCAGCTGTTCCGCCTCCAGCATCACCCGCCCGGAATAGCCCTCCGGTTCGGTGGCCGCGCCTTCCTCGATCCACTCGCCATCCTTCTGCGCATACACGCTGCTGCTGGAGACGAACAGCAGCCGACGCGGGCGCTGGCCACGCTCGACCAGCCAGGCCAACACATGACGCAAGCCATCAACATAGGCCGCCTGGTAACCCGCCTCGTCGTGCTGGCTGGCCGCCACGCAGTAAACCAGGTAGTCCAGTGGGCCTTGTGGCCAGGCTTGCGGGATCGAAGGCTCGGCCAGGTCCGCGGCGACTGGTTGAACGCCCGCTGGCAGCTGCTCGACCGAACGGCGCAGGCCACTCACCTGCCAACCTTTAGCCAGCATCTGCAGGGCAAGACGCCCACCCACATCACCACAACCCACCACCATCACGGAAAGGTCTGACATCTTTAAACTCCCTAGACCAATTGATCATCCCGGCCACGCTACACGATGGGCGGCTAGACCATAGGCGAAAAAAGCAACAAGATTACTTTTGTTAACAAGAATTACTTGCAATAATGGCGGCCAATTTGTTCTCGGCCTACCTCGAGGCCTTGGAGAACGCTCACTTTTTTCTTCATCAGGTCCGGCCAGCATGACACGTACTCAACCTTCCGCTTCGCCAACCCCGTCGCGCGCCTGGCGCGCCATCGCCGCGCTGACGCTCAGCCTGGTGCTGGCCCCGGTGGCCATGGCCGATGAGCCAACTGCCAATGCCGCCACGCCTGCCGCTGCCTCTGCTCCGGCCGCTCCGGCAGCACCTGCCGTGGAAGGCCAGGCACCTGCAGGCCAAGCGCAAGCTGCCGCCCCGGCAGATTCGCAGGTACTGGTCGACCCCGCCACCGATACACTGGTTGAAGACACCTCGCTGGGCATGGCGCACGACCTGTCCCCTTGGGGCATGTACAAGAACGCCGACATCGTGGTGAAGATCGTCATGATCGGCCTGGCCATCGCCTCCATCATCACCTGGACCATCTGGATCGCCAAAGGCTTCGAGCTGATGGGCGCCAAACGTCGCCTGCGGGGTGAAATTGCCCAGCTGAAGAAATCCACCACCCTTAAAGAAGCCAGCGAAGTCTCCAACAAGGAAGGCACCCTGGCCCACACGCTGGTCCACGATGCCCTCGAAGAAATGCGTCTGTCGGCCAACGCCCGTGAAAAAGAGGGTATCAAGGAACGCGTCAGCTTCCGCCTGGAGCGCTTGGTGCATGCCAGCGGCCGCACCATGAGCAGCGGCACCGGCGTCCTGGCCACCATCGGCTCCACCGCGCCGTTCGTCGGTCTGTTCGGTACCGTATGGGGCATCATGAACAGCTTCATCGGCATCGCCAAGACCCAGACCACCAACCTGGCCGTGGTTGCCCCAGGTATCGCCGAAGCCCTGCTGGCCACCGCCCTGGGTCTGGTCGCGGCAATCCCGGCTGTGGTCATCTACAACGTCTTCGCCCGTTCCATTGCCGGCTACAAGGCCCAGGTGTCCGACGCCTCCGCACAGGTACTGCTGCTGGTCAGCCGTGACCTGGACCACCAGGGCAGCGAGCGCGCTGCCCCGCACATGGTGAAAGTGGGGTAAACCATGGGCCTGCATCTCAACGAAGGTGGCGACGACCTCGCCGAAAACCACGAAATCAACGTTACGCCGTTCATCGACGTAATGCTGGTGCTGCTGATCATCTTCATGGTCGCAGCCCCCTTGGCCACGGTCGACATCAAGGTCGACCTGCCGGCCTCGACCGCCAAACCGGCGCCGAGGCCCGAGAAGCCGGTGTTCGTCAGCGTCAAGGCCGACCAGAAGCTGTACGTCGGCGACGATCAGGTTGCTGCGCCCGAACAGCTTGGCCCGATGCTCGACGCCAAGACCAAGGGTGACAAGGAAACCACCATCTTCTTCCAGGCCGACAAAGGCGTGGATTACGGTGACCTGATGGAAGTGATGAACAACATGCGCGCGGCCGGCTACCTCAAGGTCGGTCTGGTAGGTCTCGAGACGGCAGCCAAGAAATGACGAAAACGCGCTCGAACATGGCGCGCTACGGTGGCAGCCTGGCGATCGTGCTGGGCGTGCACGTGGTCGCCGTGCTGCTGACGCTCAACTGGTCGGTGCCCCAGGCCATCGAACTGCCCCCGGCAGCGATGATGGTCGAACTGGCACCGCTACCGGAGCCTGCGCCACCACCACCACCGAAAGCGGCTCCACAGCCACCGGCACCGGTCGAAGAACTGCCATTGCCGAAGCTGGTGGAAGCGCCCAAGCCCAAGATCGCCGTCCACAAGCCGCCCAAGCCGAAGGCCAAGCCACAGCCGCCCAAGCCCGAGAAAAAGCCTGAGCCGCCGAAGGAAGCGCCGCCAACCGAGCAAACGGTAGACGCACCGCCCAGCAACACGCCACCGCAGAAGTCCGCGGCACCGGCACCGAGCATTGCGTCCAACAGCAACGCCCTGCCCACCTGGCAGAGCGACCTGCTGCGCCACCTGGCCAAATACAAGCGTTACCCGGAAGACGCGCGCCGTCGCGGCCTGCAAGGCATCAACCGCCTGCGCTTCGTGGTCGACGCCGAAGGCAAGGTGGTGTCGTACTCCATGGCCGGTGGTTCGGGCAGCGCCGCACTGGACCGGGCGACCCTGGAAATGATCCGTCGGGCCGGCACGGTACCCAAGCCGCCACCCGAGTTGCTGAACAATGGCACGATCGAAGTCGTGGCACCGTTCGTCTACTCACTGGACCGCCGCTGAGACTTTTGTTTCTGTCACAAATCGGCAAGTCTGATAACGTGCGTCTATCGATTGCAGCCGCTATGCTGGGCCCGCAACTTCATGGACGCACGTTATGACCCTCACAGAATTACGCTACATCGTCACACTCGCCCAGGAACAGCACTTCGGCCACGCCGCCGAGCGCTGCCACGTGAGCCAGCCGACCCTGTCGGTCGGTGTGAAGAAGCTCGAGGATGAGCTTGGCGTTCTGATCTTCGAGCGCAGCAAAAGCGCGGTACGCCTGACCCCGGTCGGTGAAAGCATCGTTGCCCAGGCGCAGAAGGTACTGGAGCAGGCCCAAGGCATTCGCGAACTGGCGCAGGCCGGCAAGAACCAGCTGACCGCCCCGCTCAAGGTCGGTGCCATCTACACCGTCGGCCCCTACCTGTTCCCGCATCTGATCCCGCAACTGCACCGCGTGGCGCCGCAGATGCCGCTGTACATCGAAGAAAACTTCACCCACGTACTGCGCGAAAAGCTGCGCAACGGCGAACTGGACGCGGTGATCATCGCCCTGCCGTTCAACGAAGCCGACGTGCTGACCTTGCCGCTGTACGACGAACCGTTCTGCGCCTTGATGCCTGCCGACCACCCGTGGACGGCGAAGAAGACCATCGACACCGCCATGCTCAACGACAAGAGCCTGTTGCTGCTCGGTGAAGGCCACTGCTTCCGTGACCAGGTACTGGAAGCCTGCCCAACCTTGAACAAGGGGGGAGAAGGCTCCAGGCACACCACGGTCGAGTCCAGTTCGCTGGAAACCATCCGCCACATGGTGGCCTCGGGCCTTGGCGTGTCGATCCTGCCGCTGTCGGCCGTGCACAGCCATCACTACGCCCCCGGCGTCATCGAAGTGCGCCCGCTGACGGCACCGGCACCGTTCCGTACCGTGGCCATCGCCTGGCGCGCCAGCTTCCCTCGGCCCAAGGCCATCGAGATCCTCGCTGACTCGATCCGCCTGTGCTCGGTCGCAAAAAACCCTGCGGAACAGCCGGCCTGAGTCATGAGTGAGCTGTCGAAAGTCCCGGTCACGGTACTGAAAGGTGTTGGTGAGGCCATGGCGGAAAAGCTCGCCAAGGTCGGCCTGGAAAACCTGCAAGACGTGCTGTTCCACCTACCCCTGCGCTACCAGGACCGCACCCGAGTGGTACCGATTGGCCAACTGCGCCCCGGCCAGGATGCGGTGATCGAGGGGGTGGTCAGTGGTAGCGACGTGACCATGGGCAAGCGCCGCAGCCTGGTGGTGCGCCTGGGTGATGGCAGCGGCGTGCTGACACTGCGCTTCTACCACTTCAGCAACGCGCAGAAGGAGGGCCTGAAGCGCGGCACTCACCTGCGCTGCTACGGCGAAGCCCGCCCCGGCGCTTCGGGCCTGGAAATCTACCACCCAGAGTACCGCGCACTGAACGGCGACGAGCCGCCGCCACCGGTCGAGCAGACCCTGACGCCGATCTACCCCTCCACCGAAGGCCTTACCCAGCAACGCCTGCGCCTGTTGTGCCAACAGAGCCTTGGCCTGCTCGGCCCACGCAGCCTGCCCGACTGGTTGCCGGACGAACTGGCGCGGGACTACCAGCTGGCGCCGCTGGACGAAGCCATTCGCTACCTGCACAACCCACCGGCCGACGCCGACCTCGACGAGCTTGCCGAAGGCCAGCACTGGGCCCAGCACCGCCTGGCCTTCGAAGAGCTGCTGACCCATCAGCTGTCGCAACAACGCCTGCGCGAAAGCCTGCGCAGCCTGCGTGCACCGGTATTGCCCAAGGCCACGCGCCTGCAGGCGCAATACCTGGCCAACCTAGGCTTCCAGCCGACCGGCGCGCAGCAGCGGGTAGCCAACGAAATTGCCTACGACCTCAGCCAGCACGCGCCAATGATGCGCCTGGTACAAGGCGATGTGGGGGCGGGCAAGACCGTGGTTGCCGCCCTGGCTGCGTTGCAGGGCCTGGAAGCGGGCTACCAGGTGGCGCTGATGGCACCCACCGAGATTCTCGCCGAACAGCACTACATCACCTTCAAACGCTGGCTCGAACCGCTTGGCATCGAAGTGGCGTGGCTGGCTGGCAAGCTCAAGGGCAAGGCCCGGGCAGCCTCGTTGGAGCAGATCGCCAACGGTGCACCCATGGTGGTCGGCACCCACGCGCTGTTCCAGGAAGAGGTCAAGTTCAAGCACCTGGCCCTGGCGATCATCGACGAACAGCACCGGTTCGGCGTACAGCAACGCCTGGCCCTGCGCAAAAAAGGCGTGGCCGGCGAGCTGTGCCCACACCAGCTGATCATGACTGCCACGCCTATTCCGCGCACCCTGGCCATGAGCGCCTATGCCGACCTGGACACCTCGGTGCTCGACGAACTGCCGCCTGGGCGTACCCCGGTGAACACGGTGCTGGTGGCCGACAGCCGCCGCTTCGAGGTGGTGGAGCGGGTTCGCGCCGCTTGCGCCGAGGGGCGCCAGGCCTATTGGGTGTGCACCCTGATCGAAGAGTCTGAAGAGCTGACCTGTCAGGCAGCCGAAAGCACTTATGAAGAACTCGGCAGCGCCTTGGGCGAACTGCGTGTGGGCCTGATTCACGGCCGCATGAAACCTGCGGAAAAAGCCGAGATCATGGCGCAGTTCAAGGCCGGTGAGTTGCAGTTGCTGGTCGCGACCACTGTCATCGAAGTCGGCGTGGACGTACCCAACGCCAGCCTGATGATCATCGAAAACCCCGAACGCCTGGGCCTTGCCCAACTGCACCAGCTGCGCGGCCGGGTTGGCCGTGGCAGCGCCGTCAGCCATTGCGTGCTGCTGTACCACCCACCGCTGTCGCAGATCGGTCGCGAGCGCTTGGGGATCATGCGCGAAACCAACGATGGCTTCATCATCGCCGAAAAGGACCTTGAGCTGCGTGGTCCGGGCGAGATGCTGGGCACCCGCCAAACCGGCCTGCTGCAGTTCAAGGTCGCCGACCTGATGCGCGACGCCGACCTGCTGCCGGCTGTGCGAGACGCCGCTCAAGCCCTGGTCGCGCGCTGGCCGGATCATGTCAGCCCGCTACTCGACCGCTGGCTGCGCCATGGCCAGCAATATGGCCAAGTGTGACGCTAGTCCCAGAATGGATCCAGATTTGCTCGCAGGCTGGTTATACTTCGCGTTTAAAAGAAACAGTGGATACGGACCATGACTGAAGTTGCCCTGGACACCGCAACCCCACACGCCCCCTCTGTCATCAGGCTGCTGCTCGACAAACTCGGCGTGGCCTACCGCGAGGTGGTCGAACACCCGCAGCTGCCTGCGGCTTCGCGGGTGCAGGCGGTGCTTCTCGACGACGAGGTCGGCGCCCTCATGGTGCTGTTCCCGCAGAGCCAACTGCTGGACCTCAACCGCCTGGCCGAGCTGACCGGGCGCAAGCTCACCGCTGTGTCGGTGCCGCGACTGAAGCAGATGCTCGACAAGCACCAGCTCAAGGCCTTGCCGGGTATCCCGGCGCTGACCAGCTCGCCGTGCCAGTACGAAAAGAGCTTGCTCGACGCCGAGACCGTCTATATCCAGTCGGGCGAAGCCGGCCTGCTGCTGGAAATCGAACGCGCGAACTTCAAGCGTATGCTGGCCAAAGCCAGCGCCAGCAACTTCGGTCAGGAAGTCGAGGCCATCAGCCCCAACCTCGACCGCCCCGATGACGACACCCGGGAAATCACCAATGCCGTCCAGGCCTTCACTGCCCGACGCATTCAGAAGCGCCTGGAAGAAACCATCGAAATCCCACCGCTGGCCGACACCGCGCAAAAAATCATCAAGCTACGGGTAGACCCCAACGCCAGTATCGATGACATCACGGGCGTGGTCGAAACAGACCCGGCGCTGGCAGCGCAAGTGGTGAGCTGGGCCGCGTCGCCCTATTACGCCTCGCCGGGCAAGATCCGCTCGGTGGAAGACGCCATTGTCCGCGTGCTGGGCTTCGACTTGGTGATCAATCTGGCCCTTGGCCTGGCACTGGGCAAAACCTTGAGCCTGCCAAAAGACCACCCACAGCAGGCAACGCCCTATTGGCAGCAGTCGATCTACACCGCTGCAATCATCGAAGGCCTGACCCGCGCCATGCCTCGGGCAGAGCGCCCCGAAGCCGGGCTCACCTACCTGGCCGGGCTGCTGCACAACTTTGGCTACTTGCTGCTGGCGCATGTGTTCCCGCCGCACTTCTCGCTGATCTGCCGCCACCTGGAGGTCAACCCGCACCTGAACCACACCTACGTGGAGCAGCACCTGCTGGGCATCAGCCGCGAGCAGATCGGGGCCTGGCTGATGAAGCTGTGGGACATGCCCGAAGAGCTGTCGACCGCCCTGCGCTTCCAGCACGACCCGGCCTATGACGGCGAGTACTCGGCGTTCCCCAACCTGGTGTGCCTGGCCACTCGCCTGCTGCGCTCACGGGGGATCGGCACTGGGCCGCAGGAAGAGATCCCTGACGAGCTACTGGAGCGTTTGGGGATTACCCGGGACAAGGCCGAGGATGTGGTGAACAAGGTGCTCGAGGCCGAGAACCTGTTGCGAGAACTGGCTTCGCAGTTCCACGCACCGCATTGAGACTTCTGGGGCCGCATCGCGGCCCCGGCAATTTCAGCCTTTCTTCTTGGGTTTCAGGTACTTCATCAGCCCCTGGAACCACATCACCAGCGCCGGATTGCCCTTGATCTGGATGTTCTTGTCCTGAATCCCCTGCATGAACGCCAACTGCTTGTTGCCCGCCTGCATCGTGGCAAAGCCATAGGCCGCGTCCTTGAAGGCAATGGCAAAGGCAGGCTGCGGATGGGCCCCGCCCTTGCTGCTGATGCGCTCGTTGTTGACGACGAAGTGCCTGGCAACCTTGCCATCCAGCGTCTGCATCTGGAACACCAGGTCCTTGCCCTTGAGCTGCTGCTGGAATGCCGGATTGTTACGGCTGGCCCTGGCCATCAGCAGCCCCATGGCCCAGAGAAGAAAGCGGAACTTCATCGACGCGCCTCGATTGAAAAGTGACTAAGTTGCGCAGTTTATCCTCTTAACGACCTGATTATGCAAGTTCGCAGCAGTTACTGCGTGTAAAGCACAACGGGCGCCATGAAGGCGCCCGTTCGGGATCAACGCGTCGTCAGCGCAAGCTTACTTTTTCTTGGCGGCCTTGCTAGGCGCGGCTGGGGGATTGACGCTGTCCTTGAGGTTCTTGCCTGGCTTGAAGGCCACGGTGTTGCTGGCCTTGATCTTGACCGGCTCGCCGGTTTGAGGGTTCTTGCCGGTACGTGCACCGCGATGGCGTTTTTCGAAGGTGCCGAAACCGACCAGGGTCACGGTGTCCTTGTCCAGGGCACCGGTGATGCTGTCGAGAATCGCGTTCAAAACCTGATTGGCCTTTTCCTTGGTCAGATCGGCCTTTTCGGCGATGACGGCGGCGAGTTCTGGTTTGCGCATAGTGAAGCCTCTTTGACGGAATTCTTGTTGTTATGCCGTGCTGCCTTTAGGAGCAGCGCTCAAGGCACCGCAGGCTCTAATCTGCGGCAGACGGGAGTGAGAATGGCACGTGCTCAGAGGCCGCGCCAGTATCAGGCCGGCCATTGTGCGGGCAACAACAGGATAAATCCGACAGAACGCCCTCTATTTACGCCATTACCGGTGGCAACTGGCGATTCAGTGACAGCTTGTCCATCACGGCTGCCCCGGTCAGGGCATAGCCCAACAATTTGCCGTCAGCGCCATGGCAGAGCACCTTGAGGTCACTGCCCTGCCCCTCCACCTGCCAAGTCCCTTCGTTGCCCAGAGGCGGTGGCGAAACCACCAGCGGGCAGGCCGGGGTTTTCACGGTAATCGGCATCGGCCCGTAGGCAACCGCGGTCGGCTTGCCTGCCAGGGTTTGGGCCAGTGCCCGCGCACAACTCATCAGCGGCATCACATAGAGCAGGTTGATGCCATCCACTTCGGCACAGTCACCCAGGGCAAAGATGTTGGCGTGGGACGTGCGCAATTCGCGGTCTACGCTGACACCACGATTGGTCCGCAAGCCGGCTGCGGCGGCCAGGTCGGTACGCGGGCGCAGGCCGATGGCCGATACCACCAGGTCGCACGCGATCACGCTGCCATCCGACAGGTGCGCCTCCAGGCCTTGAGCTACCTGTTGCAGGCGGGTCAGCACCGGCCCCAGGTGGAAGCTTACGCCCAGGCCCTGCAGCCCAGCCTGCACCGCCGCTGCGGCAGCCGGGTGCAGCAGCGGCGGCATGACTTGTTCGCATGGCGCCACTACATCGACCTTGAAGCCGCCCAGGCTCATGTCGTTGGCGAATTCGCAGCCGATCAGGCCGGCACCGAGAATCAGCACACGCTGCTTGCCGACGGCGGCGGCACGGAAGCGCGCGTAGTCTTCCAGGTCGTTGATCGGGAACACCAGGTGGCTGCCATCACCCTCGATCGGCACCTGCACGGTCTGTGCGCCCCAGGCCAGCACCAGGTCGCGGTATTCCACGGCCTCTTCGCCGATCCACAGCCGCTTGTGGCCCGGGTCGATGCCGCTGATGCGGGTGTGGGTGCGGATTTCAGCGTTCAGCTGTGCGGCCATGACGCCCGGCTCGGCCATGCACAGGCCGTCGGCGTCCTTCTGCTTGGCAAAGCCCATGGACAGCATGGGCTTGGAGTACGAACGACCGTCGTCGGCGGTGATCAGCAGCAGCGGCGTCTGCGCATCGAGCTTGCGAAATTCACGGGCCAGGTTGTAGCCCGCAAGGCCGGTACCAATGATTACCACAGGGGACGTCATGTCGTGCTTTCCTCGATTAGCCGATGGAGATCATTTCAAAATCGCTTTTGCCGACGCCGCAGTCGGGGCACAGCCAGTCTTCAGGCACATCTTCCCAACGGGTGCCAGGGGCGATACCGTCGTCGGGCCAGCCTTCGGCTTCGTCGTAGATCAGGCCACAGACAATACATTGCCACTTTTTCATGGGGGTGGATTTCCTCGGTTCAGGCTTGGTTTCGTGTTGCTGCTGAGGGCCCTGTCGCAGGTGCCGACGCGCAATTCATGGGGGGCTTTTTATCGGCCCTGCCCGCAGTATGCAAGCACTCGGGGCAATCATGCTAAGCTCGCCGCCTCTCTGGTTGTAACAAGCAGACCGACGTGTCGTACGAATCCCCGCTAGCAGCCGCTGTCGCGTGGCTGCCGTATTCACAGCTGGCGACCGACATCGACCAGCCTACTCTTGACTGGCTGTTCGACGAGGGCTCGCTGACTCGCCGCCTGACCCGCCTGTCCTTCGATCACTTCTCCGTCACCCCGCTGTTCGAGGGCTGGCAGCCGCTGCGCGATGACGAATGCCAGGCGCTGGGTATCGCCGCCGGCGCCGAAGGCTGGGTGCGCGAGGTGTACTTGCGCGGCCATGGCCAACCTTGGGTGTTCGCCCGCAGCGTGGCCAGTCGCAGCGCCCTGGAGCGTGGTGGCCTGGACCTGGAAACCCTGGGCAGCCGCTCGCTGGGCGAGTTGCTGTTCTGCGACCAGGCATTCATCCGCCACCCGCTCGAAGTGTGCAGTTATCCACAGGCCTGGCTGCCGCCCGAAGCCGCCCATGCGGCGCTTTGGGGCCGCCGCTCGCGCTTCGAGCGTGACGGCCTGGACCTGCTGGTGGCAGAAGTGTTCCTGCCGGCATTGTGGCAAGCGGCCAAGGAGGAAAACCGCTGATGTACCTGCAACTGCTCAAGTCGCTCAACCGCCTGCACCCGCGGGCCTGGGACTTTGTCCAGCTCAGCCGCATGGACCGCCCGATCGGCATCTACCTGCTGCTATGGCCGACGCTGTCGGCAGTGTGGATTGCCGGCAACGGTTCACCGACCTTGGCCAATGTGCTGATCTTCGGCCTTGGCGTGGTGCTGATGCGCGCGGCCGGCTGCTGCATCAACGACTTCGCTGACCGCAAGGTGGATGGCCACGTCAAGCGCACCGCCGACCGCCCCCTGGCCAGTGGCCGCGTGCGGCCACGCGAGGCGCTGGCACTGTTTGCGATGCTGGTCGGGGTGAGTTTCCTGCTGGTGCTGTGCACCAACAGCCGCACGGTCTGGCTGTCGTTCGGCGCGGTGGCGTTGGCGTTCTGCTACCCGTTCATGAAGCGCTACACCTACTACCCACAGGTGGTGCTGGGGGCGGCGTACTCCTGGGGTATTCCCATGGCTTTCACCGCCGCAGGTGGCGAATTGCCGGCCAGCGCCTGGCTGCTGTACATCGCCAACCTGTTATGGACGGTGGGTTACGACACCTACTACGCCATGGTCGACCGCGATGACGACCTGAAGATTGGCGTGAAGTCCACAGCGATTCTGTTCGGTGACGCGGACCGCAACATCATCCTGACCTTGCAGTTGCTGTCGCTGGGGTGCTTGTTGTTGGCGGGTAGCCGCTTTGACCTGGGGGGCTGGTTCCACCTGGGGCTGCTGGGCGCTGCGGCGTGCTTTGCCTGGGAATACTGGTCGACACGCAAGCTGGACCGGGAGTCGTGCTTTAAGGCGTTTCTGCACAATCACTGGGCGGGGTTGCTGGTGTTCATTGGGGTAGTGCTGGATTACGCGTTTCGCTGAATAGGTTGGGGCCGCTGTGCGGCCCCGGCAGTTTCAAGGCTTGGCGACGTGCCACACGTCTTTGACGCCATCACCCGTCATGTCCCCAGCCTTCTTGTCCTTGACGAAGGTATACAGCGGCTTGCCGTCATAGGCCCATTGCATCGAGCCGTCATCACGCTTTATCTGCGTCCACTTGCCCTCGGCTTTTTCGCCATCCATCACTTTCAGCGGCGGCCAGTTGGTGGCGCAATCGCCATTGCACATCGACTTTCCACCGGCATCCTTGTCGAAGGTGTAAAGGGTCATGCCGGCATGATCGACCCACATGCCGTCCTTCTCCATGGCATGGTGGGCGGACGCCACCCCCGGAAGCGCCAGCGCAGCGAAAAGGGCCATCCAGCTCAGCGTTTGTCGTGTCATTGGATTCACCATTGTTTCGGGGGAATTGAGTTCGGGTTGCCGCGATTGCGGCCCTTTCAAGCCTAGTTCAGTCATGGAATGTCGCCAGAACGGCCAACACCCTGTCACACAGCTGCAATAATTCCGTTATCTAATGCGGGCCAAGACACCGAATCCAGGAGAGGTTTTGAGCATGGTTGGCAGGAACATTCTGATCGTCGACGACGAAGCGCCCATTCGCGAGATGATCGCCGTTGCCCTGGAAATGGCCGGCTATGACTGCCTGGAAGCGGAAAACTCCCAACAGGCCCACGCGATCATCGTCGACCGCAAGCCGGACCTGATCCTGCTCGACTGGATGCTGCCGGGCACCTCCGGCATCGAGCTGGCCCGCCGCCTGAAGCGCGATGAGCTGACGGGCGACATCCCGATCATCATGCTCACCGCCAAGGGCGAAGAGGACAACAAGATCCAGGGCCTGGAAGTGGGTGCCGACGACTACATCACCAAGCCGTTCTCGCCGCGTGAGCTGGTTGCACGACTGAAAGCCGTGCTGCGCCGTACCGGCCCGAGCGACAGCGAAGCACCGATCGAAGTCGGCGGCCTGCTGCTCGACCCGATCAGCCACCGCGTGACCATCGACGGCAAGCCGGCCGAGATGGGCCCGACCGAATACCGCCTGCTGCAATTCTTCATGACCCACCAGGAGCGCGCCTACACCCGTGGCCAACTGCTGGACCAGGTGTGGGGCGGCAACGTCTACGTCGAGGAGCGCACCGTTGACGTGCACATCCGTCGCCTGCGCAAGGCGCTGGGTGAAGCCTACGAAAATCTGGTACAAACCGTCCGTGGCACTGGCTACCGCTTCTCGACCAAGAGCTGATCGAGTTCAAAAGCGCCAAGCTGCACGTCGTTGTACAAGGACCGTCAATTGAACCAGAACTGGCATGCAACCCTGATTCGCCATCTGCTGTTGCTGATTACCGTCTGCCTGATCGGCGGGCTGGTCAGCGGCTACTATGGCTGGAGCCTGGCCATTGGCCTGGCGCTCTACCTGGGCTGGACCCTCAAGCAACTGCTGCGCCTGCATGACTGGCTGCGCAATCACCAGCCCGACGAAGCACCGCCCGATGGTTACGGCCTGTGGGGCGAGGTGTTCGACAGCATCTACCACCTGCAACGCCGCGACCAACGTGTTCGGGGCCGCCTACAGGCCGTGATCGACCGGGTGCAGGAGTCCACCGCCGCGCTACGTGACGCAGTGATCATGCTCGACAGCGACGGTAACCTGGAATGGTGGAACCGCGCTGCCGAGACCCTGCTGGGCTTCAAGACCCCGCAGGACGGCGGCCAGCAAGTGACCAACCTGGTACGCCACCCGCGCTTCAAGGAATACTTCGAGGCAGAAAACTACCTCGAGCCGCTGGAAATCCCTTCGCCAATCAATGACCGCATGCGTGTGCAGTTGCACATCACCCGTTACGGCAACAACGAACACCTGATGCTGGTGCGCGATGTCACCCGCATTCACCAGCTGGAACAGATGCGCAAGGACTTCGTCGCCAACGTGTCGCACGAGCTGCGCACGCCGCTGACGGTGATCACCGGCTACCTGGAAACCCTGCTGGACAACGTCGAAGACGTGAACCCACGCTGGAGCCGCGCACTGCAGCAGATGAGCCAGCAAGGTTCGCGCATGCAGACCCTGCTCAACGACCTGTTGCTGCTGGCCAAGCTGGAAGCCACCGATTACCCCTCGGACAACCAGCCGGTGGCGGTCGATGCCCTGCTCACTGCCATCAAGGGCGACGCCCAGGCCCTGTCCGGGCCGCGCAACCAGCGCATCAGCCTGGAAGCTGCGCCTGGTTTGAAGCTCAAGGGCAGCGAGTCGGAGCTGCGCAGCGCCTTTTCCAACCTGGTATTCAACGCGGTCAAATACACTCAGGACGAAGGCAACATCCGCATCCGCTGGTGGGCCGATGCCCAGGGTGCGCATCTGTCGGTGCAGGATTCGGGGGTGGGCATCGATGCCAAGCACCTGCCACGCCTGACCGAGCGTTTCTACCGTGTAGATTCCAGCCGTGCGTCGAACACCGGCGGTACCGGGCTGGGGCTGGCAATCGTCAAGCATGTGCTGATGCGCCACCGCGGCAAGTTGGAAATCAGCAGCGTGCCGGGGCATGGCAGCACCTTTACCTGTCACTTTGCGCCGGCACAATTGGCCAACGGCAAGGCTTGAGGGCCTCGGGGGCTGCTTTGCAGCCCATCGCGACACAAGGCCGCTCCTACACGGGATCGCGGTCTCCTGTAGGAGCGGCCTTGTGTCGCGATGGGGCGCAAAGCGCCCCCAAAGAATCCATCGCCCTTTGCTTTTGCGGCCCCAGCCGCTACATTGGATCCCCTGTGCCAGCAAAAGCTGGCACTTTTTTTCTCTATCTCAAAGACGGACCCCGTAAAAACTCCATCATGGACCCTTCCCCTGGTATCAGCCTCACCTCGTTATTCGCCGACTTCGGCATGATCATCTTTGCCTTCCTGCTGGTGCTGCTCAACGGCTTCTTCGTTGCCGCCGAGTTCGCCATGGTCAAGCTGCGCGCCACCCGCGTAGAGGCCATCGCCGAGCAGCACGGCTGGCGCGGCAACATCCTGCGCAAGGTACACAACCAGCTCGACGCCTACCTGTCGGCCTGCCAGTTGGGCATCACCCTCGCCTCGCTGGGCCTTGGCTGGGTGGGTGAGCCCGCCTTCGCCCACCTGCTGGAGCCGCTGCTGGCCTACTTTGGCGTGGACAGCGCCGAGCTGGTCAAGGCGATCTCGTTCTTCGTCGCCTTCTTCGTCATCTCGTACCTGCACATCGTGGTTGGCGAGTTGGCCCCCAAGTCCTGGGCCATTCGCAAGCCAGAACTGCTGTCGTTGTGGACGGCCGTGCCGCTGTACCTGTTCTACTGGGCAATGTACCCGGCCATCTACCTGCTCAATGCCAGCGCCAACACCATCCTACGCATTGCCGGCCAGGGCGAGCCCGGCCCGCACCACGAGCACCACTACAGCCGCGAAGAACTGAAGCTGATCCTGCACTCCAGCCGCGGTCAGGACCCAAGCGACCAAGGCATGCGCGTGCTGGCCTCGGCCGTGGAAATGGGCGAGCTGGAAGTGGTCGACTGGGCCAACTCGCGTGAGGACATGATCAGCATCGACGCGCATGCGCCGCTGAAGCAGATCCTGGCCCTGGTGCGCCGCCACAAATTCAGCCGCTACCCGGTGTATGACGCCGAGCGCGAAGAATTCACCGGCCTGCTGCACATCAAGGACCTGCTGCTAGAGCTAGCTGAGCTTGAGCATTTGCCCGAGACCATCGACCTGGAAGACCTAGCCCGGCCACTGGAGCGCGTATCGCGGCACATGCCGCTGTCGCAACTGCTGGAGCAGTTCCGCAAGGGCGGCGCGCATTTCGTCCTGGTGGAGGAAGCCGACGGCAAGGTAATCGGCTACCTGACCATGGAAGACGTGCTGGAAGTGCTGGTAGGCGATATCCAGGACGAACACCGCAAGACCGAACGCGGCATCCTCGCCTACCAGCCGGGCAAGCTACTGGTACGCGGCGACACACCGCTGTTCAAGGTCGAGCGTCTGCTGGGCATCGACCTCGACCACATCGAGGCAGAAACCCTGGCCGGGTTGATCTACGAAACCCTCAAGCGAGTGCCTGAAGAAGAGGAAGTGCTGGAGGTCGAAGGGCTGCGCATCATCATCAAGAAGATGAAAGGGCCCAAGATCGTGCTGGCCAAGGTACTGAAGCTGGATTGAGGGCCATGGGGCTGCTTTGCAGCCCCAAACATCTCAGGGGTTACCCGCAGTAAAGTCGGGCAACCCGCTGATTGGCCTGTCGAACCGGTAAGGTATCGACTCCAGCGCCAACCCCACATTGCGCTGCACCACGAAATGCAGGTGCGGCCCTGTGCTGTTGCCGGTATTACCCGACTTGGCCAGCATCTGCCCCTGCCGTACCCGCTGCCCCTCCGCCACCACCACCGAGCCACGCATCAGGTGCAGGTAAACGCCCATGGTGCCATCCGGGTGCAGGATCCTGACAAAATTGCCCGACGGGTTGGGCTCGCGCCCGCTCTGGCTGTTCTGCATCTTCACCACCACCCCTTCCCGCGCCGCGATGATGGGCGTGCCTTCGGGCATGGCGATATCCATGGCATAGCGCCCCTTGGGTCCAAAATGACTGACACGGCCATTGGGCCCCTGGGTGACGCGGAACGGCCCGCCGATCCACGGGAACGCATAGCGAAAGCCCTGGGGCCGTTTGCCTGGGTCACCCATGGCCTGTAGCAGGGTCGAACGGTAGTTCAGCAGCAGCCCTGGCCGCCCCCTGAGCACGCTGAGCATCTGCGTGGTGCGCGGCGGTAGCAGCCGGCGCACGATACGCGGGGCATCGCCGCCTTGTGCGTTCACCAGGTTGTCCAGCCGTAACTCGACCTCTACCGGCACATGCAGCTCGTTGCGTGCCGAGAAGCTCACACCACCGTCGAAGGTTTTTGCGTTAAGCAGCACCTGGCCTTCGAGCGTTTCGACCATGGGTTCGAGCAACACCAGGGGCTTGGCGCCGGGGCCGGGCCGGTCGGAGTAGGAGATCACACCGGATTCGTCGGTGATCTTGTAGAGCGTCACACCCAGGCTCGACGCCGAGGCCATGAGCAATGCACAGAACAGCAGCAGGCGCGCGGGCATGATAGTGGCTTTTTGACAGTTATGATCTGTCGAAGCCTAGCAGCGGGTTTTGTGGCGGGTATTGCAGTTGGTCGGATGGCGCAGGAGCAGCCCTGTGCTGCCCCTGCCCCTGCCTCAGGCGCCGGGGGTGAAGTGCTTCTGCGCAGTCCCTCGGGCAATCAGCCGCGACAGGTAGTCGAGCTTCTGGGCATCCTGGTCGACGAACTTGAACGTCAACTGCAGCCAGTCACTGTCAGGCTTGGGCTCCAGCGCCGCGACAGCATGCAGGTAACCGTTCAGGCGAGCGACTTCGGCGCTTTCGCCCTGCTCCAGGTCCAGCACCGCACCTTCGAGCACCTGTGGCAGCGCTTCGCTGCGGCGTACCACCAGCAGCGCTTCTTTCAGGCTAAGCGCCTTGATCACGCACGGCTGCATGCCACTGGCCAGGCGCAGCTGGCCCTGACCACGGCCGCTCGGCGCGGAGGCAGCAGGTGCGGGCGCCGTGACCAGAGGCTTAGCCGGTGCTGGCGCAGGCGCCGAAACCTTGACCGCTTCCGGCTTGCCGGCGGTCAGCGCGTTCAACGAATCGTTCGCGAACGCCGAATTGGTACGCGCCGGGCCAATAGCCATCAGGCTGTCGAGCTTGCCGATCTTGGTCAGGGCTTTTTTCACCTTGGTCAGCAGTTGTTCGTTGGTGAACGGCTTGCCGACAAAGTCGGAAACGCCCGCCTGGATCGCCTGAATGACATTTTCCTTGTCGCCACGGCTGGTCACCATGATGAACTGAAGGTGCTTCAGCGCAGGCTGCTGGCGGCACCAGGTGAGCAGCTCCAGGCCGGACATTTCCGGCATTTCCCAGTCGCACAGGACCAGGTCGAACGCTTCCTTGCCGAGCATGGCCATGGCCTTGCGACCATTGACCGCGTCGTCGATGGCCATGCCCGGGAAGGCATTGCGCAGGCACTTGCGGACCAGGTCACGGATAAACGGGGCGTCATCCACGACCAGCACATTCACTTTACTCATCGATACTCCTTCTGAATCCCGACTAGCCTACTGCCAAGTACTGGCCATTTGCTACAACCTGGTCACGCCGGGATCGTTCGCGGGTGCCTGCCGGCTCTCGACCGCAAACGAAAACGCCCGGCCAAGGCCGGGCGTCGATGCTCGGGAGCAACCTTATTTATCGTCAGATTCACCTGGAACATTAGCCTTTTCGCCGTCGACGACAGCAGTGCCCTGCACTTCTGCAGTCATGCGCTTGAGGCCCATGTGCCGCACGTCGGTGCCGCGCACCAGGTAGATAACCAATTCGGAGATGTTGCGCGCATGGTCGCCAATACGCTCCAGCGAGCGCAGCACCCAGATCACGCTCAACACCCGCGAGATAGAACGCGGGTCTTCCATCATGTAGGTCACCAGCTCACGCAGCGCTGTCTTGTATTCGCGGTCGATGGTCTTGTCGTACTGGGCCACCGACAACGCCAGGTCGGCATCGAAGCGAGCAAAGGCGTCCAGCGCATCGCGGACCATGTTGCGCACCTGGTCGCCGATGTGGCGCACCTCGACGTAGCCGCGTGGCGACTCGCCTTCTTCGCACAGCTGGATAGCGCGGCGGGCGATTTTGGTCGACTCGTCACCAATGCGCTCCAGGTCGATCACCGACTTTGAAATGCTGATGATCAGGCGCAGGTCGGAGGCCGCCGGCTGGCGGCGGGCGAGGATGCGCAGGCACTCCTCGTCGATGTTGCGCTCCATCTGGTTGATCTGCTCGTCGACCTCACGCACTTGCTGGGCCAGGCCAGAGTCGGCTTCGATCAGCGCGGTCACCGCGTCGTTGACCTGCTTTTCCACCAGCCCGCCCATGGCCAGCAGGTGGCTGCGCACCTCTTCGAGCTCGGCGTTGAACTGCTGGGAAATGTGATGGGTAAGGCTTTCTTTGTTGATCATCATTCGCTCCGCGAAGAAGCTGCAAGCTTCAAGTAGTTCGTCTCGTTCCCTGGCGGGTCGGGCTTAGCCGTAGCGCCCGGTGATGTAGTCTTCGGTCTGCTTCTTCGCCGGGTTGGTGAACAGGGTATCGGTATCGCCGAATTCGACCAGTTTGCCCATGTACATGAACGCGGTGTAATCCGAAACACGGGCCGCCTGTTGCATGTTGTGGGTCACGATGACGATGGTGTACTTGGATTTCAATTCGTAGATCAGCTCTTCGACCTTCAACGTCGAGATCGGGTCCAGCGCGGAGCAGGGTTCATCGAGCAACAGCACCTCCGGCTCCACGGCGATGGTGCGGGCGATGACCAGGCGCTGCTGCTGGCCACCGGACAGGCCCAGCGCCGACTCGTGCAGGCGATCTTTCACCTCATCCCACAAGGCCGCGCCCTTCAACGCCCATTCGACGGCTTCATCCAGCACGCGCTTCTTGTTGATGCCCTGGATGCGCAGGCCGTAGACGACGTTCTCGTAGATGGTCTTGGGGAACGGGTTGGGCTTCTGGAACACCATGCCCACACGGCGGCGCAGCTCGGCCACGTCTTCGCCCTTGCGGTAGATGTTGTTGCTGTACAGGTTGATGGCGCCTTCCACGCGGCAACCGTCAACCAGGTCGTTCATGCGGTTGAAGGTGCGCAGCAGGGTCGACTTGCCGCAGCCGGACGGCCCGATGAAGGCGGTCACGCGCTGCTTGGGGATGTTCATGCTGACGTCGAACAACGCCTGCTTGTCGCCGTAGAACAGGCTCAGGCCCGGTACTTCGATGGCCACGGTTTCTTCGGCCAGGCGCAGGCTCTGCTTGTTGCGGCCCAGGGCAGACATGTCGATGCCGTGGGTATGGGAATCTTGCTGCATGGTCAACTCCATACGCTATCAATTCGTTTCAAAGGGCCGCCCGGCGTTCGGGCGGCACGCTTGCAATCAGGGTCAGCTGTCCAGCGCCTTGTACTTCTCGCGCAGGTGGTTGCGGATCCACACGGCCGACAGGTTGAGGGTGGCGATCACCAGCACCAGCAGCAGCGCCGTGGCATATACCAGCGGCCGCGCGGCTTCGACGTTCGGGCTTTGGAAGCCGACGTCATAGATATGGAAGCCCAGGTGCATGATCTTCTGGTCCAGGTGCAGGTACGGGTAGTTCCCGTCCACCGGCAGCGACGGCGCCAGCTTCACCACACCCACCAGCATCAGCGGCGCCACTTCACCGGCAGCGCGGGCCACGGCGAGGATCATGCCGGTCATCATGGCCGGGCTGGCCATTGGCAGGACGATCTTCCACAGCGTTTCCGCCTTGGTCGCACCCAGCGCCAGCGAACCTTCACGCACGGTGCGTGGGATACGCGCCAGGCCTTCTTCGGTCGCCACGATCACCACCGGCACCGCCAGCAGTGCCAGGGTCAGCGATGCCCACAGCAGGCCAGGGGTGCCCAGGGTCGGCGCCGGCAGTGCTTCGGGGAAGAACAGGCGGTCGATCGAGCCACCCAGCACGTAGACGAAGAAGCCCAGGCCGAACACGCCGTAGACGATCGCCGGCACACCGGCCAGGTTGTTCACAGCAATGCGGATCAAACGGGTCACCGGGCCTTGCCTTGCGTATTCACGCAGGTAGACAGCGGCCAGCACGCCGAACGGGGTGACGATCACGGCCATGATCAGGGTCATCATCACCGTACCGAAGATGGCCGGGAAGATACCGCCCTCGGTGTTGGCTTCACGCGGGTCGTCGCTGAGGAACTCCCAGACCTTGGCAAAGTAGGTGCCCAGCTTGGTGAAACCGGACATGCCGTTCGGCTGGATGGCGTGCACCACCTTGCTCAGGTTGATTTCCACTTCACGGCCATTGCCATCGCGCGCCACCAGGCTGTCGCGGGCGAAGGCTTGGTGCAGGCCGGTCAGGCGGTCTTCGATGGCCTTGTAGCGGCTGTTCAGCTCGGCGCGGTCGGCGTCCATGTCGGCCTGGGCGGCAGCGTCCAGCTTGCCGTCCAGTTCCAGCTTGCGGGCCTGCAGGCGTAGGCGTTCGAGGCCATGGTTGATGGCACCGATGTCCTTCTTTTCCAGTTGCTGCAGCTCGCCATTAAGCTGGTTGGCACGCTTGAGACGGGCTTGCAGCTCGGTCCAGGCTGCAGGGCCTTCGGCAACCACGCGGCCTTGTTCCTTGACGCTGACCAGGTAGCCGTAGAAGTTACCCCACTCGCGGCGCTCCAGGGCCATCAGGTCGGCCGGGCGCTGTTCGTCGACCAACCAATCGCCAACCACCCAGGTGAAGTCGCTGCCGTTGAGGTCGCGGTTACCCACCTTGATCAGCTCGCGGGTCATGAACTCCGGGCCTTGGTCCGGTACCGGCAGGCCGGCGCCCTTGAGGCGGGCACGCGGCACCTCTTCCTTTTGCACCACTTCGCCGATAACGATGTGATCAGCCTGGCCCGGCACCTTGTAGGTGGCCTGGACAAGATCGGCCGGCCAGAAGTGGCCCAGGCCGCGCACGGCGATCACCGCCAGCAGGCCGACGGTCATGATCACCGCCATGGCCACCGCGCCGCCGCTCATCCAGACGCCTGGGGCGCCGCTCTTGAACCAGCCTTTGAGGGAATCCTTTTTCACGGATCGCTACCTTTCTATCAAAGCGACGAGTATTTCTTGCGCAGACGCTGGCGAATCAGCTCGGCCAAGGTGTTCATGATGAAGGTGAACATCAGCAGCACCAGGGCGGCCAGGAACAGCACGCGATAGTGGCTGCCACCGACTTCCGATTCCGGCATTTCCACGGCCACGTTGGCGGCCAGGGTGCGCATGCCTTCGAACAGGTTCATTTCCATCACCGGGGTGTTGCCGGTGGCCATCAGCACGATCATGGTCTCGCCCACTGCCCGGCCCATGCCGATCATCAACGCCGAGAAGATGCCTGGGCTGGCGGTGAGGATGACCACGCGGGTCAGGGTCTGCCAGGGCGTCGCGCCCAGTGCCAGCGAGCCGAGGGTCAGGCTGCGTGGCACGCTGAACACCGCATCTTCGGCAATGGAATAGATGTTCGGAATGACCGCGAAGCCCATGGCGATGCCCACTACCAGGGCGTTGCGCTGGTCGTAGGTGATACCTAGGTCGTTGGTGATCCACAGGCGCATGTCACCGCCGAAGAACCAGCTTTCCAGGTGCGGGCTCATGGTCAGGGCGAACCAGCCGGTGAACAGGATGACCGGGATCAGGATCGCCGCTTCCCAGCCATCCGGCACACGCAGGCGGATCGACTCCGGCAGGCGGCTCCAGACGAAGCCGGCCAGCAGGATGCCAAACGGCATCAGCAGGAACAGGCTGAACACACCCGGCAAGTGGCCTTCCAGGTATGGGGCCAGGAACAGGCCGGCGAAGAAGCCGAGGATCACCGTCGGCATCGCTTCCATCAGCTCGATCACCGGCTTGACCTTGCGGCGCATGCCAGGGGCCATGAAGTAGGCGGTGTAGATGGCAGCGGCAATGGCCAGCGGGGCGGCCAGGATCATCGCGTAGAACGCGGCCTTGAGGGTACCGAAGGTCAGCGGCGACAGGCTGAGCTTGGGCTCGAAGTCGGTGTTCGAAGCGGTCGATTGCCAGACGTACTTGGGTTCGTCGTAGTTCTCGTACCACACCTTGCCCCACAGCGCACTGAAGGAAACCTCCGGGTGCGGGTTGCGCAGGCTCAGCGGCAGCAGCTTACCGCCTTCTTCGATGATGATGCGGTTGGCGCGTGGCGACAGGGCCAGGATGCCAGGGCCTTCGGCAGCCGGCTCGACCAGCAAGGTACGGTGCGCGGTGCTGTGGAACACGCCCAGCTTGCCGTCGGCGTCGAGGGCGATGAAGCCCTTGCGGCGCTCTTCGGCATCGATCTGCACGATAGGCGCCTTGCCCATCTGGAAGGTACGAATCTGCTTGAAGCGCGATTCGCCATCCGGGTCGCGGGCCATGAACCACTGGGCCAGGCCGCCCTTGGAGTCACCGATGATCAGCGAAATGCCACCGACCAGTTGGGCCGTGGCGGTAATTTCAGTGTCGGCGCTTTCAGACAACTTGTAACGGCCGTTGAGGCTCTTGTCGCGCAGGCTGAACACGTCAGCCGTGGCGCGACCGTTGATCACGTACAACCACTGCTGGCGCGGGTCGATGAAGATGTTCTTCACCGTTTCGGTCATCTGCGGCAGGGCGATACGGTTCTGCTCGGTGGTGACCTCTTCGGTCATCATGTTTTCCGTGCGAGTCAGCTCGACCACCTGCAGGTGCGCGCCAGTGGAACCGGCCAGCAGCAAGGTGTCGCCATTGACGTTGACGCTCACGTGCTCCAGCGCGCGGCCCTGTTCGTCGAGCACGAACGGCTGCTCGCCGTACGGGTAGTCGATGCCGGGGGCGATGGTTTTCTTGTTGTCGGGATAGGTGATCTTGTAGGTGTGGTGGAACACCAGCGCCTGGCCATTGGACAAGCCAAGCACCACCAGCGGGCTGCCCGGCTGGTCGGTACTGATCGACGTGACCTGGGTGTCTGCCGGCACCGGCAGGTCGACCCGCTTGAGCGCGTTGCCGGTTTTGGTATCGAAGAACAATGCCTGGCCTTTGTCCGAAACCCGCATCCCCACCAGGTTCTGCTCTTCAAGCGCGATCATCAGCGGGTTGCCGGCATCCTGCTGCAGCCAGGTCGGCTCCAGGGCTTTCTTGCTGGTCAGCTGGGCGCCCTGGAACAGTGGCAGTACCACGTACGCCAGGTAGAAGAAGATCAGGGTGATTGCCGCCAGTACGGCAAGACCGCCGACCAGCACATACCAGCGGGTCAGGCGGTCCTTGAGCGCGCGCATGCGGCGCTTGCGTTGCAACTCGGGCGTATTGAAATCAATGCGCACGGGCTGGGAGTTTTGGGTCATGTTGGAATTGGCCAGATCATTCATGCGCACACCCTAGCGGTCCCGTGTGACAAAAACATTACAAAGTGGTGACGCGCGAAAGCCCGCCGCACAGGGAACCTGGCTTCGGACTGGAAATTCGTGGAAGAGGCCGGGCAGTGGCTCCGGCCTCTTCTTAATTACTTACTTCTTTGCAACGTTACCCGCGTGGGACAGGCCCAGGTCAGCCAGGGTCTTGTCGACGACTTTGGCCGGCAGCGGAATGTAGCCATCCTTCACCACGACCTGCTGGCCAGCTTGCGACAGCACCAGCTTGACGAACTCGGCTTCCAGCGGAGCCAGAGGCTTGTTCGGCGCCTTGTTGACGTAAACGTACAGGAAGCGCGACAGCGGGTAGCTGCCATTCAGGGCGTTGGTTTCGTTGTCTTCGACGAACTCGCCGCCTTCCTTCTTGGCCAGGGCCACGGTCTTGACGCTGGCAGTCTTGTAACCAATGCCCGAGTAACCGATGCCGTTCAGCGAAGAGCTGATCGACTGCACGACCGAAGCCGAGCCAGGCTGCTCGTTGACGTTAGGCTTGAAGTCGCCTTTGCACAGGGCTTCTTCCTTGAAGTAGCCGTAGGTGCCCGAGACCGAGTTGCGGCCGAACAGCTGGATTGGCTTGTTGGCCAGGTCGCCGGTCACACCGACGTCACCCCAGGTCTTGATCTCGGCCTTGCCACCGCACAGGCGGGTGGAGGAGAAGATGGCGTCGACCTGAGCCATGGTCAGGCCCTTGATCGGGTTGTCTTTGTGCACGAACACGGCCAGGGCATCGACGGCGACCGGGATTGCGGTCGGCTTGTAGCCGTACTTCTGCTCGAAGGCCTGCAGCTCGACGTCTTTCATCTTGCGGCTCATCGGGCCGAGGTTGGCGGTGCCTTCGGTCAGCGCGGGTGGCGCGGTGGAGGAGCCGGCTGCCTGGATCTGGATGTTTACGTTCGGATATTCCTTCTTGTAGGCCTCGGCCCACAGCGTCATCAGGTTCGCCAGGGTATCGGAACCAACGCTGGAGAGGTTGCCCGATACACCGGTGGTCTTGGTGTAGGTCGGGATCGCAGGATCGACAGCGGCTACCGCGTTGGCGGTTGCAACGCCAGCGGCGGCAAAGGTGAGGGCCGCCATCAAACGCTTCAGTTTCATGCCTTGCTCCTAGCAGGAATATTGGGGTGTTGGATGGAACGGGCCCAAGTATCGGCAGGCCGCATGAACACGATATGACTTCATTGTGACAATTGGATGAAAGGCCATCATCGGTTATCCGGGATGGCCTGACTTGATATCGCTGGGAAACTGGCGGCGCTAAAGCTCGCGGCGATCCCTGAACATGACGTATACCGGTGCCAGCCCAGCCTGCGGCGGAAACACCACGATGTAGTCATCGAATTGAACCTGCGTCAGGTCCATGAAGCGCTCTATGATAGGCACATTGGGCATGTGCAGATAGCTAATGCTCGGCGGCCGGGAGATGTCTATCGGCGGATAGGGCGCGCTGCCCTTCTGCCACAGAACGGTAACAGGCGCCCCGGTCTCGCTAGTGAATGCGAAAGCCCGCCGACCCGCATCCCAACCAGCTTCCCGCACCCGCACGCGCGAAGGCACGATGGGGCCCTGCGTCGAGGTCATCAGCACATGACAGTAACGGGTAAAGGGTTTTACACCTTTGGTGCTGCCGGAGCGGGCACCACGCACCATCGAGCACAGACGCATGGGCAGATCCACCTCTGCCCGTTCAGCGGCCAGATCGGCCCAATCCTGCCGATCTTCGTCGAGTATTTCAGCAAGTGGCACCGTCAGCCCGAAACGCGGGTCATCGCTCGGGGTTCCCTGCACAAACTCGATTAAATCCGCATACGTACCGGGGTGGTCACCTTGCAAGGAGGTCGCCTGCCACTCCAGCTCTGCCACCGCCGAGCGCACGGTCTTGATCAGATGGCGTTGCTGTTGGGCAACGTCACCGTTCAAGCCCTGCGCCATCAGCAATGCCGGGTGCAGGTTTGAGGCATCAGCTGCCGCTACCAACGTCAAAGGCCCATGCCCTGGGCCAGCCCCGGTCGCTTTGGCCAACTGGGCAATACGTGCTTCCAGGTGTTCTATCAGTGTCACACCGCGAGCGTACAACACGGAATGACGCCCTTGCGCCGGCCAAGGCCGCAGCATGACGCTGGCTACCGGCATTCATTTCTTGCAGCGCCACGGCCTGAATCGCTGCGTCCAGGAAGGGGCTGGTAGCATCACGCACGGCAGCGTCGAGTGCGAACTTGACCGACATGTGCAACCGCTCAAGTTGAAACACTGCCTGCGCAGCTTGGTGCTGAATGGATTCCAGAGCACGCAGCGTAGCAAGGCTGAAAGCCAGTTGCTGTTCCGGCGTGCTGGCCACTGGGTCAATGGTTAGCTGTTGCTCAAGTGCAGCAAGCTGCAGCGTTGCCTGCTGCTCAGCGGCATGAACCTGCGCCACCAACTTGCGCACTTTCTCCAGGTTGCGAGTGGAAGACTGGCTGGCACGCTGTTCGCTCGCCATGCTTCGAAGCTCTCTTCGCGGCTGTAAATGCTGCCCCTTGAAGGCCGGAAGGCCATTTCTCTGGTGCCACGATTTGATTGTTGCAACGATATGCTCTGGCGAGTTTATAGCGCCGACGGCATCGGCGTTTGAGTAGAACAAAAGGTCACTACCGGCGGGGTGGCCGACTATCTGGTCGAAATGATCGATGAGAGCGTTGTGCTCAGACCTCTGAGTCTCAACGTTCCATAGCGTAGTGACTAGCGATAAGAAACTTTGCTCGTCGTGATCTTGCAGTCGACTTTCAAGCTTCATCTTCCGTGCCCCTTAAAACCAGACCGGACACAACAAAATCCTTAGTGTACGAATAAATCAAATCAATATACCCAAAGCCCGCACCGGAGAGTCGATACATATCCCACCCACCCGTCTTACCTATCGGTTCCGGCATTACCAACGGCTCGCTCGTTCTTAGAGGACTACCCCAAGCAGCTCTAACAGCGCTCTTATCTAAGCAACCGTAGGGCTCAGATAAAAAATCTTTAAATTCAGGCGCCAAATCCACTCGCCTTATGATAGTTATAGCCACCGCTTTTAACATTTTGCTGTCTGAATCAAACTCAAAACTAACACCCGGCTCCGGCTCTAGGTAAAAATCCTCCGCCCCCGGGTAAAGCTTGATACGTCGCAGATTCGGATCAAGCCCATTCTCAACTAAATCAGCATAAGTCCTGTTAACGCTTTCCAGCCAAGGCTCAACTGCTACAATCCTTTTCATGCGTCACCTTTTATTAATCAGTTTTTTGAGCAATTCTGTAAGCTCCACCTTGATACCCTCAACACGTTCAGGCGAAATTCCATTTTCTATTAAACCTTTCTTTAGTGCTTCAACATTACTGCCAATAGCTGACAAGGGATCTTTGGCATCTAGAGCTTGTTTAGCTTTGGTGTTACGCCCGCCGTACGTTTCGCTGTACTTTCGATGCACTTCTGTAGGAATAACGACAGCAGGTGCACGCCTTAGTATTTGGTATATTTCATACAGTTGCAGGTCTGGAAAATTTTTCTGTAACCATCGTTTCAATGCGGATTGAGATGGAATGTGGTCCACGTCCATGTCATCCCTTATGCTGCGACGCTCCAAGTCATTATAATTCCCAGTTTCTCCGACTTCTGCAGGTTCATTATTAACCAGCCCAGGCTCCGGCAGATCTACATCACCACCGAATCCAGGAATTATGGCCCCTGTCTCGTCCGGATTCTCGCCAGGAAGTATTTCAAGACTTGGCCCCACAGGATCCAAGGTATCGCCTGGCAGAATGCCCGGCAGTAACGGCCCCTCCGGCAAGGGTGTCGGGCCGAGCAGCTCCGCGCCTGGGGCCACCAACGGCGTCCAGGTGCGTGATGGTTGGCCCTGAACAATGCCAGCATCGAACTCAAGGGCCAGACTG
Source organism: Pseudomonas sp. NBRC 111140 (assembly GCF_001320885.1). Lineage (NCBI taxonomy): Bacteria > Pseudomonadati > Pseudomonadota > Gammaproteobacteria > Pseudomonadales > Pseudomonadaceae > Pseudomonas > Pseudomonas sp. NBRC 111140. Next base: position 7,284 of record NZ_BCBQ01000059.1, on the reverse strand, counting down.
GCGGCGAACCACGGCTCGAACGGCAGGACCACTGCCGGCACGCCTAGAGTGTCCGCTGGTGTGTGGATTCTTAGCTGGTCAAGGTTGTACAACCCAGAGCCAACATCAACAGCTCCAACATGACGAAGCTCAAACTCGTGTCGCGCGCCGCTCCAACTTGCTCGCGGGGCCACGGGTGGAAAACCCCTGATGATTCGACGCTGATTCACCTCATCGAATTGACCGAGCAACCCCTGCTCCGCCGCAATGGCCCGCCATACCGCGCTTTCGAATGCCGGCATGCCGGTGAACAAGCGGCCGCGTAGCTGGTTACCAACCTGCACCGGCATTGCTACGCCAGCGGCAGCGCCATTCGCGGGCCACCAGTCAGCGCCAGCGACTTGGCCATTACCGCTGACAACACCAGTACCCGCCGGCGAAACTACGAATGAAAAGTACTGGGGCAGTTGACCAGGGATACAGACGATGCAGTCATCGAAGCGAAGGTCCACGCCAGCGCCAACCTCTGCAGCTTGTGGCTCAAGCGCGAGCATCCGGCCGTTGGACGGGCTTTCCGCCACCGGGGTAGCGTTACCCAGAACGATGGTTTTCCCGTCGGGCGTCTGTGCCTCGACTCGGTAGGTATCGGTGACGGGGTCGTAAACGGCATTCCTGACCCGGACCTCCGGGGCGATTCCGGCGCCTGTGGCGGCCACCGCTATCGCACTGCCACCTGGAAGACGCTCGATCTTGATGCGCTGACCCATGCGGGCCGACCCACCCGCATCGGCGATAGCCTGAAGATCCTGCCCTGGCGCAATGCCCAGCAGGTCTGCATGTATGCCCAAACCTTCGAAGTGACGCCTGCGCTGGGCTTCGGTCAGTTCGCCATTCCCCAGCGCCGGCGAATACAGCATGGCCGTGGCCGAGAGACCGACCGCCTGACCAAGGCGGATAGCTGCAACCCTCAGCACTTCCTTGGCCGCGCTAGCAATCGCCTGCTCGATAGCCGTTGCCAGCTCAGCCGCAACCTGCGCGCCTGCCTGACCAAGCAACACGCCCCCAGCCGACGCAGCCGCTACTGGCACGGTCAGCGTGGCGGCCTCCTTCAGCCGAACAAGGCGCCGGTCTTCGTCAACCTGCTGCTTGTAGCGAATTCTGGATTCGCGCAGCTCAGCGTATTGCCGCTGACGCTCCCATTCCGCCTCCCTGGCGCGCCAGAGCTGTTCCTGTTGGGCATGTTCCACAGCCAGCTCGGCTGAGCGCTGCGACAGCTGGGCAATTGCCTCCTGCAGCAAACGAGCCTCTGAGGCCGCTACGTACGCTGTTTCCCAGCCCTGATGCAGTTGCTGCATGTGTTGCGCGGTCGCCAGCCCGGCCAGTCGGGCGGCGTATGTACCTGCATCAGCATCATGGCCAGCAAAAGCCCCGGCCAACGCCTGCCGATTCGCCAACTCAAGCTGCTTGGCGGCTATAAGCCCTTTGGTTTCGTTTTGCGCTTTGGTGATCTGGTAAAGCTGCCAACGCTCACTGCCGTCGTATTCCGGGCGTTTGCGCGCTGCGTTGATCTCCTGCTGTAGCGCCTGTGCCAAGCCTTGCGCCTGGCCAGCGAAATGCGCATCAAGCTGCACGCGCCGAACTTCACGTGCCTGGCTATGAGCCTCCACTTGCTGCCTATGTAATGCAGCCAGCATTTCGGCATGAGCCCTTGCGGCTGCCGCTTGGCGAGCCTGCTCCTGGGCTCTTGCTTGCGCCAAGGCAGCAGCACGCGCTCTGGCACGCTTCTTCTTGCGACGTCGGCTGGAACCGCCAAAGCCACCACCGAAGCCACCGCCGCCGCCAATGCTGAAGAAGCCGCCCCCGCCGCTACTGGAACCTGAGGAGCCAGGGGTGATGACAACATCACCCGTGGAACTGTCATGAAGTGTGTTTTGAGCCATACAGATTCTCCTTCTCTGTATGGCTCAGGCTGACGATCTAGCCGTCGGTCACTGCGTTACTTATTCCTCTGTCCTTGTTCACGTCTTTCAACATGTTGCAGCAAACGAGAGTCAGCCCCAGCGCAGATCAGCGCTTGTTGGCGAGCAGGTACAGCCCCACAGCCAGACCAACGGCGCACAAGCCTGCCACATAGTAGGCAGGCGCCATCGGGCTCACCTTCAGCAGCGCGGTCACCACCATCGGCGTCAAACCGCCGAAGATCGCGTAGGCCACGTTGTACGAGAACGACAGCCCGCTGAAGCGCACCGCCGCCGGGAATGCCTTGACCATTACATAAGGCACCGCGCCAATCACGCCCACGCACAGGCCGGTCACGGCATACAGCGGGAACAGCAGCTCGGGCCGGGTTGGCAGGCTGTGGTAGAAGGTCCAGGAGCTGGCCAGCAGCAGCAGGCTGCCGATCACGAACACCCTGCCCGCACCAAAGCGGTCGGCCAGGCTGCCGGCGCCGATGCAGCCAAAGCTGAGCAACACAATGGCCAGGCTGTTGGCCTTGAGCGAGTCGGTCGGGCTGATGTGGTAGAAGCTCTGCAGCAGCGCCGGGGTCATCAGGATGACCACCACGATCCCGGCCGACAGCATCCAGGTCAGCAACATCGACAGGATGATCGGGCCACGGTGGTCACGCAGCACGGCGCGCAGTGGCAGCTCCTCGGCCAGTGCCTTGCGTTGCTGCATTTCGGCGAACACCGGGGTTTCGTGCAGCCAGCGGCGCAGGTAGACCGAGAACAGGCCGAACACGCCACCCAGCAGGAACGGGATACGCCAGGCGTAATCGGCCACTTCTTCCACGCTGTACACACTGTTGATCAGGGTCGCTACCAACGAGCCAAGCAGAATGCCAGCGGTCAGGCCTGCCGTCAGGGTGCCGCAGGCATAGCCGGTGTTGCGCGCTGGCACATGCTCGGAGACGAACACCCAGGCACCCGGCACCTCGCCGCCGATCGCCGCGCCTTGGATCACGCGCATCAGCAACAGCAGGATAGGTGCCCACATGCCGATTTGTGCATACGTCGGCAGCAGGCCCATGATCAGGGTCGGCACGGCCATCATGAAAATGCTCAGGGTGAACATCTTCTTGCGCCCGAGCAGGTCGCCGAAATGGGCCATGATGATGCCGCCCAACGGCCGCGCCAGGTAGCCAGCGGCGAAGATGCCGAACGTTTGCATCAGGCGCAGCCACTCCGGCATGTCGGCCGGGAAGAACAACTTGCCCACCACCGTGGCGAAGAACACGAAAATAATGAAGTCGTAGAACTCCAGCGCGCCGCCCAGGGCGGACAGTGAGAGGGTCTTGTAGTCACTGCGGGTCAGCGGCCGCGAGGGCTGCTCGATACTGCTCGGCACGGAAGTCATCGCTCGTTGTTCTCTTTGTAGGGCATGCAGGCCGCTTGGCACGCGGCTTCTGGATTGGGAGACAAGCGAAGATAGCAAATTGCCGAGCTGCGCCGAAAGCGATACAAAATCCCTACAGATATTCATGAATGCACGGTCGTCGCTGGCCGTTATGCTCTATATACTGGCAGTTCGTAGGAAAAGGTTGCTGCTAGCGTGGGATGTTGTGCGAAAACTCCGGTCTTTATGTCAGGCGGTTTCGCAGAGTTTCCCTACGGCCGCCCAGTGAAACGAAATCGGCGTAGTATGTTTCAAGCTGAATCGTTTACCCGGCCTTTGCGCCACACCAACGAAAGCGTCACGGGTCAGAGGCCCCATCGCATGATTGAGCTCGAACAAGAAGATCCGATCCCGCAAGGCGACCTGGCCTTGCAGATCACCGCACTGCCGCGCGAGACCAACGGGTTTGGCGACATCTTCGGCGGCTGGCTGGTTGCCCAAATGGATTTGGCCGGCACCGCCATGGCCAGCCGTGTTGCTGGCGGCCGCGTGGCCACCGTGGCCATCGACCGCATGGCCTTCCTGGTACCGGTGGCAGTAGGCGCGCAGCTGTCGTTCTACACCCAGACCCTGGAAATCGGCCGCAGCTCGATCCAGATGATGGTCGAAGTGTGGAGCGACGACCCGCTGTCCAGCGAATGGCGCAAGGTCACCGAAGCGGCATTCGTCTTCGTCGCCATCGACGGCAGTGGCCGCACCCGCTCCGTGCCTCGTCGCTGAGCCACGCCGGCGGTAAACTCATTGCATGTGCCCGGGTCCAAGGCCCACTGGCAATCAATGAGATGAACGCAATGGCTACCTTCCAGGTCGTAACCGAGCAACATGGCGAACTCAACTGCTGGCGTATCAGCAGCGACCGCGCCGAACTCCTGATCGCCCAGCAGGGCGCACAGATCCTCAGCTACCAGCGGGTGGGCGAACCACCGCTGCTGTGGCTGAGCGACCAGGCCATCTTCCGCCAGGGCAAGTCGGTACGCGCCGGGGTACCGGTGTGCTGGCCGTGGTTTGGCAACCTGCAACGCAACCCCGAGGCCGTGCAGGCCATGTACCACGCTGAGCAGGCACCTGCTCACGGGCTGGCGCGCTCGCGTGACTGGCAGTTGCTGGGCATCGAGGAGGTGGGCGGCGGCCTGCGCATTGAATTCGAACTGCCTGAAGCGCAGGGCGACCTGCCCGGCTGGCCTCATGACGTCGAGTTGAAGCTGGTGGTGGAGCTGGGCGAGGCGCTGAAGCTGAACCTGACCAGCCGCAACATGGGCAATACCTCCGTTACTATCAGCCAAGCCCTGCACAGCTACTTTGCCGTCAGCGATGTACGCCAGGCACGGGTCGAAGGGGTCGAGGGGCTGGGTTATATCGAAACCCTGGCGGACTGGGAACAGCGCCAGCAGCTGGGAGCACTGGCGTTTACCGGGGAGACTGACCGGATTTACCTCGACACTCCATCGCGACTGAGCATTGTCGACCCGCATTGGAACCGGCGAGTTACCTTGACCAGCAATGGATCACGTTCGGCGGTGATCTGGAACCCCTGGACCGAGCGGGCGCGGGAGCTGGCAGATATGGCCGACGATGGCTGGCAGCGAATGCTGTGCATCGAAACGGCGAATGTGTGGGATGACCTGGTGGAACTGAAGCCGGGGGCAAGTCATTCGCTGGGACTGCAGATCGGTTGTGAAATGATCTGAGTTTTGCCGTGGTTTTTCGGGCCCCTTCGCGGGTTTACCCGCGAAGGGGCCCGTGCAGATAATCAGAGGTCTGCGTCTTCCACCACCCTCACCTTCCCCGCATCCAGTGCATAGGCCGCATCGGCCAGGTCGTTGCTGACCTTTTCCACCTTCAGCTTGCCGCTGACCCACAGCGGTGTGTAGATGTCATCGATCTTCAACCCTTTCGGGTAGCGCACCAGCACCAACTGGTTCGGCGGCGGTGGCGGCACATGGATGCATGCACCTGGGTACGGCACCAGGAAAAACAGCGTGCTGTTGCCCTTGGCATCGCTTTCCAGCGGCACCGGGTAACCGCCCAAGCGGATGTCTTTGCCGTTCATGGCCGCCACGGTCTTGGTCGAGTACATCACCGCCGGCAAGCCCTTGCTCTGCTTGAGGCCACCCTTGTCGGTAAAGGTGCCCATGGCTTCTGGCGAGTTGTGGTCGATTTCGGGCATTTGCTCGAGCGCCTTCTGGTCCGACTTGGGCATCAGCTCCAGCCAGTCGGTTTCAGGCAGTTCAGCATGGGCCAGGGCGCTGGCCAACAGCAGGGGGACAAGGAAAAAGGCACGCATGGAAATGCTCGGCAACTCGGATGAATTGCCGGGCATTCTAACCAGTATTCAGCGTTTCTTGATGAATCCGTAGATCACCAGAAGGATGACCGCACCAATCAAGGCGCCAAGGAAGCCTGCTGCCTGCCCAGCCTGGTAAATGCCCAGCGCCTGGCCGCCATAGGTGGCCAACAGGGAGCCGGCAATACCCAGCAGGATGGTCATGATCCAGCCCATGCTGTCGTCGCCCGGCTTGATGAAGCGGGCCAGCAGGCCGACGATGAGGCCGATGAAGATGGTTCCAATGATGCCCATGGCAATCCCTCTGCAGTGAATATGGAACAAGCCAAAGCCTAGACGGCCTTTGGCTTGTTGCCATGTTCAGAGGGCAAGCCGCTTGCAGAAGTTCGATTTGCAGCCCGATCAGTTGCTGATCAGTGCCTCTACTTCGGCAATCTTGCGTTCAAGGGTGGCCATGTCCTGGCAGCGCAGGGTGGCATGGCCAACCTTGCGGCCAACCTTGAAGGCCTTGCCATAGTGGTGCAGGTGGCAGTCGGCGATGGCGACGACCTTGTCCACGGCCGGCACTTCACCGATGAAGTTGAGCATCGCGCTCTCGCCCACCTTGGCGGTCGAGCCCAGCGGCAGGCCGGCAACGGCCCGCAGGTGGTTCTCGAACTGGCTGCACTCGGCGCCTTCGATGGTCCAGTGCCCGGAGTTGTGCACGCGCGGGGCGATTTCGTTGGCCTTCAGGCCGCCGTCCACCTCGAAGAACTCGAAGGCCATCACGCCAACGTAATCCAGCTTCTGCAACACACGGCCGACGTAGTCTTCGGCCAGGGCCTGCAGCGGGTGTGCCTGGCTGGCCACCGACAGGCGCAGGATGCCGCTTTCGTGCGTATTGTGCACCAGCGGGTAGAAGCGGGTTTCGCCATCGCGGGCACGTACAGCCACCAGCGACACCTCGCCAGTGAACGGCACGAAGCCTTCCAGCAGGCATGGCACGCTGCCCAGCTCGGCGAAGGTACCGACCACGTCTTCTGGCGTGCGCAGCACCTTCTGGCCCTTGCCGTCGTAACCCAGGGTGCGGGTTTTCAGTACGGCTGGCAGGCCGATGCTGGCCACCGCCGCCTCCAGGCCTGCCTGCGAGAGGATGTCGGCGAAGGCCGGGGTGGGAATGCCCAGATCGCGGAACATGCTCTTTTCGAACAGGCGGTCACGGGCGATGCGCAGCGCTTCGGCGCTGGGGTACACCGGCACGAACTGCGAGAGGAAGGCCACGGTCTCGGCCGGGACGCTTTCGAACTCGAAGGTGACCAGGTCGACTTCGTCGGCCAACTGGCGCAGGTGGTCCTGGTCGCCGTAGTCGGCACGCAGGTGCTCGCCCAGGGGCGCGGCGCAAGCGTCCGGCGCCGGGTCGAGGAAGGCGAAGTTCATGCCCAGCGGGGTGCCCGCCAGGGCCAGCATGCGGCCCAGCTGGCCGCCACCGATTACACCGATCTTCATGGGTTGAGCCTCAAGCCTGGCGCGGGTCTGGGTTGTCCAGCACGGTGTCGGTCTGTTCCGTGCGGAACTGCTTCAACGCCGCGTGGTACTGCGGGTACTTGGCGCCAAGGATACTGGCCGACAGCAATGCAGCGTTGACC
>NZ_BCBQ01000058.1:0-40824 GCF_001320885.1 Pseudomonas sp. NBRC 111140 | reverse complement strand
GCGTGTGCTCGCCGGCACCAGCTCATCCTTTTTAAGCGTATACAGCTCCGCCAGCGGCTGGCCGTCCTTTAACGGCATCAGATACAGGTCTGGCCGTTTGCGGTTGAGTCGCGCCACCAGCTGGCCGCCCTCCAGCCGTTCATCGACGTGGAACAGGCTGAGTTTCTTGGCCTCACGGGGTACCTGCAGGCGCATATCGTAGATCAGTTGCAGCGAGGCGGTGGGCAAGTGCACATAGGCCCGTGGGCGCTCCAGCAGCATCAGCTGGCCGCAGTGTACCGGGCGTGCTGCGCCGGACTGCGGGGCCAGCACGAAGTGCGGCGTTTCACGGTAGTGCAGGGCGGCAGCGTAAGGGACGGGCAGCCAGGTATCGTTGAAACGCCCGCCAAGCCAGCCCTCTGGGGTTTCCAGCAGGCACTCCTCGGCCACTTCCTGTACAGCCGTGTGCAGCGGCAGGTTCAACTCCTGCGCCGGTACATAACCGGAAATCAGTTTCAGCACCACGTCGCCACGGTCTTGCCGGCGCTGGCGCACCAGCACCCAGTAATCGCGGTTTTGCCAATGCAGGGTAAGGCGCACCGACACGCCCAGGTTTGCCAGTTCGACCACAAAACGCTGCACGTCGGGTAACTGGATCGCCTTGCGCCGCTGCTGGGTCTGGGCAAAGTTCAGCGGCATGCCGATGCTTTGGTAGATCAGGCCTTCAGCCGTGGCCTCGACATGCAGTGGCAGTGTCTTGAAGTTGCTCGGGTTCTTGCGGATCAGCGTTCGCGCCACGAGGCTACTCCTTGCGTCGGGTCAGTCTCCTGGCCCTTGGGCCAGGGGTAACTCAATGCTGGCCCAGGATACGGGCGACGGTGGCCACGTTATGGGCCAGGTGCAACGGGTTGATGGTGCCGACGATAGCACTGCTGACGCCGGGGTGGGCGAACAGCAGCTCAAAGCTGGCCTGCACCGGGTCAACGCCCGGGGCCAGGCAGATATGCCCGCTGGCCAGGGCCTTTTTTACCAGGATGGCCTTGCCGTGTTCGGCAGCGTAGTCCAGCACCGGGCGTTCTGCCTGCTCGTTGAGGTTGTAGGTGACCATGGCGCAGTCGCCTTGCTCCAGCGCCTTCAGGCCGCCGGCGACGGTCTTGCCGGACAGGCCGAAGCCAAGGATCTTGCCCTCCTGCTTGAGCGCTGCCAGGGTCTGGTAGACCTCCTGCTGTTCGAGGATGGCCAGGTCGTTACCGTCGGAATGTACCAGTACCAGTTCGATGCGGTCGGTTTCCAGGCGTCGCAGGCTGCGCTCCACCGAGCGGCGGGTGTGGGCGGCACTGAAATCGAAATGCGATTGGCCTTGATCGAATTCTTCGCCGACCTTGCTGACGATCACCCATTCATCGCGCTGGCCGCGCAGCAGCGGGCCGAGGCGTTCTTCACTGCGGCCATAAGCCGGGGCGGTGTCGATCAGATTGATGCCAAGCTCGCGGGCCTGGGCCAGCAGCAAGCGGGCTTCGTCATCGCCGGGGATGGTGAAGCCGGTGGGGTATTTCACACCTTGGTCGCGGCCCAGTTTTACCGTGCCCAGGCCCAGCGGTGAAACCTTGAAGCCGGTGCTGCCCAGCGGGCGATGGAAGTCGTGCAGGGTTGGCAAGGTCATGGCAGCAGTTGCTCCCAAGCCGTTACGCCCAGCGGTGGGCGTGGCAGGTCGGCCAGGTCGGCTTGTGCTTGTGGACGGATGCCGTCGCGCTCCAGGTGGCTGATGACCCGGTCGCTGAAGTCAGGTGCCAGCGCCAGCTTGGTCGGCCAGCCCACCAGCAGGCGCTGCTGGTCGGCAAGGAAGGCATTGTCCGGGCGTACCAGGCCCGATTGCGCAGGTTCGGCGCGGTCGACGCGCAGGGTGGCCCAGCGCACCAAGCTTTGGTCGACCCATGGCAGCAGGTTGGCGATTTCCTTTTGCGCTGCGGCGATTTGTGCGGCTGGCTCGCGCGCCACGCCATCGGCTTCGGCCAGGTCGCCGCCCAGGTACCAGACCCACTGGCCATCGGCTGCCGGATGGGTGGTCACCGTAACGCGCGGCTTGGGCCCGCCACCCAGGCAGTGAGCGTAAAGGGGTTTCAGGTTGGCGCCTTTGGCCATGACCATGTGCAGCGGCCGTGTTTGCATGGCCGGTTGGTTCAGGCCCAGGGCGTGCAGCAGTTCCTCGGTGCCGGCGCCGGCGCTGAGCACGACGCGTTGGGCACGGATGTCGCGACCGTCAACGCGCAGGCCGACCAGCTCGTCGTTTTCGCGCAGCGGCTCAATGCGCTCCCCAGCCAGCAGGCTGTCGCCCGCCAGTTCGGCCAGGTTGGCCAGCAGGCTGGGCACGTCGATGACCAGTTCGGCCAGGCGGTAAACCTTGCCCTTGAAGGCGCGGTCTTGCAGGGCCGGCGGCAGTTGCTCACCTTTTACTTGGTCGACTCGCCCACGTACGGCCTTGCTGGCGAAGAAGCTGGTGAGGTTGCCGGCCAGGGTGCCTGGCGACCACAGGTAGTGCGCATCGGACAGCAGGCGAGTGCCGCTCAGGTCCAGTTCGCCGCTGCCGCTCAAGGCTTCGCGCCAGCGGCGCGGCATGTCGGCAATGGCTTCCGAGGCGCCGGTCAGGGCACCGTGCAGGGCGTACTTGGTGCCGCCGTGGATGATGCCCTGCGACTTGATGGTCTGCTCGCCGCCAAGGCTGGCGCGCTCCACCAGCACTGTCGAGTAGCCCTGGCGGCGCAGGCGGGCATTGAGCCAGAGGCCTGCGACCCCGGCGCCGACGATCAGCACGTCAGTGGAAATGGCAGATGGCATGGCGGTACCTCGAAGACTGGGACAGCTGGCAAGTATACAGGCTATACCTGAGAGGGCCCTATCGCCGGCAAGCCAGCCTCAGTGCCCAGCCGCTTTCGAAAACAGCTGTATCACCACCACGCCCCCCACAATCATGGCCATGCCCAGCATCGCCGGCACATCGAGCTTCTGCCCGTAGATCACCAATGCCGCCACACTGATCAGCACAATCCCCAGCCCCGACCAGATGGCATAGGCAATCCCTACAGGAATGCTGCGCACCACCAAGGTCAGCATCCAGAAGGCAACGCCATACCCCACCACCATCAGCAGCAGTGGCAACGGCGTGCTCAGGCCCTTCACCGCTTTCATCGAAGCGGTGGCGATGACTTCTGCGCAGATGGCAATGGCGAGGTAGGTGTAGGCATTCATGGCGGGATCCTCCGGTAACTGGTTGGGCATTCTAGACCTTGGCCAGATGCGGTAAAGTCATTACCTATCTGATATGGGGATAGGATGATGGCTGAGCAATGGAGTCTGGAGCAGTTGCGTATTTTTTTGCGCGTCGGCGAATTGCGCTCGTTTTCTGCCGTGGCCCGCGAACAACGCAAGGCCCAATCGGCCATCAGCAATGCCATCGCCCTGCTGGAAGCAGACTTGGGTGTCACGTTGTTCGAGCGCAGCAGCGGCCGGCAACCAAAACTGACCGAAAGTGGCAGCGCGTTGCTGGAAGACGCCCGCGAACTGCTGCGCCAGTGCGAACACCTGGATGGTCGCGCCCTGGCCCTGATGCGCGGGCAGGAGGCCTTGCTGCGGGTTGCTCAGGATGAGGCCATGCCTTATCAACCGGTGATCGACAGCCTCGACGAACTGGCCAGCCGCTTCCCGTACCTGGAGGTACAACTGGCCAGCGGCGCCCAGGGCGATGTAGCGCGCAAGCTGGTTGAGCGCCGAGCCGATCTGGGGCTGTTCTTCCACCATGAAAGCATCCCGTCTTCGCTGGAGCGTCGCGTCCTGGGCAGCGTCGAAATGGTCACGGTGTGCGCAGTCGGCCACCCGCTCGCGGGGCAAGGCCGGGCAACCCGCCAGCAACTGGCGCGCCACCGGCAATTACTCATCACCCCACAGCAAAGCGGTTACCCTGGCGGCGAGGCAATCAGCCCGCAGGTATGGCGTGCCGACAGCTTCTACGCCATGGCTGAACTGCTGATGCGTGGTCTGGGCTGGGCCTGGCTGCCGCGGCACGTGGTGCAGTACCCGACCTACCAGGCGCACATGGTCGAACTGGACAGTGAGTGGCGCCCGCCGGCGCTGGTGGCGGAGCTGGCCTGGCGCCGCGATGAGCCACTGGGGCCCGCTGCGCAGTGGCTGGCCGAGCGCTTTGCAGTACACCTGCGTGCGATCGGGTAAACTTCGCCGCCATGAACAGAACACTCTATACCTTGCTGTTTCACCTGGGCCTGCCGCTGGTTGCGCTGCGCCTGTACCTGCGCGCACGCAAGGCGCCGGCCTATGGCCAGCGTATCGGTGAGCGCTTTGCCTTCAAGCTGCCGACCATGCGCCAGGGCGGCATCTGGGTGCATGCGGTGTCGGTGGGTGAGAGCATTGCTGCCGCGCCCATGGTGCGTGCCCTGCTCAAGGCCTACCCCGAACTGCCCATCACCCTTACCTGCATGACTCCCACCGGTTCCGAGCGTATTCGCGCCATGTTCGCCGACGAACCGCGCGTGCAGCACTGCTACCTGCCCTACGACCTGCCATGGGCGGCGGGGCGTTTTCTCGACCATGTGCGGCCGAAGCTGGGCATCATCATGGAAACCGAGCTGTGGCCCAACCACATCCACCAGTGCGCCAAACGCGGGATTCCGGTAGCGCTGGCCAATGCGCGGTTATCCGAGCGCTCGGCCCGTGGTTATGGGCGCTTTGCCAAGCTGACCCGGCCGATGCTGGCCGAAATGAGCCTGATTGCCGTGCAGACCGAAACCGAGGCGCAGCGTTTCCGTGACCTGGGTGCGCGCACTGAGTGCGTGCAGGTCACCGGCTCGATCAAGTTCGACCTGAAGATTGATGAGCAACTGCTACCACGTGCAAAGGCACTGCGTGAGCAGTGGGGTGCCGAGCAGCGCCCGGTGTGGATTGCTGCCAGCACCCATGAAGGCGAGGATGCGCTGATTTTGCAGGCGCACCGGCAGTTGTTGCAGGTGCATGGCGATGCCTTGCTGATCCTGGTGCCGCGCCATCCCGAGCGATTCAATGCGGTACACGCGTTGTGCAGCGAGCAATTCGCCACCGTGCGCCGTTCTGCTGGCACGCCGGTCGATGGGCAAACCCGGGTATTGCTGGGCGACACCATGGGCGAACTGCTGTTCCTGTATGCCTTGGCCGACATTGCCTTCGTCGGTGGCAGCCTGGTAGCGACCGGCGGGCACAACCCGTTGGAGCCTGCGGCGCTTGCCTTGCCGGTGCTCATGGGGCCGCATGTGTTCAACTTCCTAGAAATCAGCGCGATGCTGCGCGAGGCGGGGGCGTTGCAGCAGGTGGATGATACCGATGGACTGGCCGGTGCTGTGCGGCGTCTGGTCGAGCTGCCGCAGGATGCCCAACGCATGGGTGAGGCGGGCAGGGCGGTGATGCAGGCCAATCAGGGGGCGCTGCAGCGCTTGCTCGATGGGCTGAGTGCGCTTATCCGCTGATTATTGCATCGCCTTCTTCGCGGGCTTGCCCGCTCCCACAGGATTTGAATTGTGGGAGCGGGCGAGCCCGCGAAAAAGCCAACATCTATCTCAAGGGCGGCGCTCGAAGTTCTTCGCCGCGGCAGCCGCCAGGTCCGGTGGCAGGAAGTCCTTGTCCGGGTTGTAGTCCGCTTTCAGGTAACGCTTGAGGTCCTGCAGGTCTTGCGGGCTCAGGGTGCCGGCTGCCTGCTTCAGGCTCAGGTTGTCGAGAATGTAGTCATAGCGGCTGTTGTTGTAGTCGCGCACCGAGGTGTACAGCTGGCGCTGGGCATCGAGCACGTCGACGATGTTGCGTGTACCGACCTGGTAACCGATTTCGGTGGCTTCCAGCGCACTCTGGTTGGAGATGATCGACTGCTTGCGCGCCTGTACCTGCTCTACATCGGTGTTCACCGCGCGGTGCAGGTTGCGGGTGTTTTCCACCACCTGGCGGCGCAGGCTTTCGCGTTGCTGCTCGCTCTGGCTCAGGCGCTGGTAGGCCTCGCGCACCTGCGAGCTGGTCAGGCCGCCGCTGTAGATCGGGATGTTCAGTTGCAGGCCGATGCTGGTCTGCTCGACATCGCCGCCGTAGCGCGTGACGGGGGCTGGTGCGGGGTTGGTGAAACCGAAGTTGTCGTTGTCACCTTTCTGGTACTTGGCCACTGCGTCAAGGGTCGGCGCATGGCCGGCCTTGCGCTGGCGCAGGGTTTCTTCGGCGGCGGAAACCGCGTAGTTGGTCGCCAACAGGTTGAGGTTCTGGCGACCAGCGGTTTCTACCCAGGCCTTGGCGTCGTTAGGTGTAGGCACCTGCACCGGCAGGGTGTGCACCACCCCCTGGATCGAGGTGTATTCGCGGTTGGTCAGGGTCACCAGGGCCTCGAAGGCGTCTTGCACCTGGCGTTCGGCGATGATCCGGTTGGCCCGGGCGGTGTCGTAGCTGGCTTGGGACTGCAGCACGTCGGTCTTGTCGGAAAGGCCGACGTCGAAGCGTTCGTTGGACTGGTCCAGCTGGCGTTTGAAGGCCGCTTCCTCGGCCTTGGTCGCGGCCAGGTTGTCCTGTGCGCGAAGTACGGCGAAGTAGTTCTGCGCGGTTTGCAGGATCAGGTTCTGCTCGGTCGCCGACAGCTCCAGCGCTGCCTGTTCGTTGACCGCTTCGGCCGCTTGCAGCTGGAACCAGCGGTCAGCGCGGAAGATCGGCTGAGCCAGGGTGGCGCTCCAGGTGTTGCCGCTGCGGTTGCTGGTGGTCGATGGTTCGTCCAGCTTGGTGCGCGTGTTCAGCATTTCTGCGCCGGCCGACAGGTTTGGCAGCAACCCGGCACGGGCTTGGGGCACCACCTCTTTGCGGGCGCCGTAATCGGCGCGTGCCGCCGCCAGGTCGGCGTTGTTGTCGACCGCTTCCTGATAGACGCTGACCAGGTCGGTCTTTACTGATTGGGGCACGTCCGCTGCCCAGACCACTCCGTTGGACGCACAAGACACGGCTATCGCCAGTGAGAGTTTGCGCAGCATAGAGGCAATCCTTGTACGAAATTTAATTACTGAACTGTTGAGTATCGCGCGACGGGCCAGTGTAGTGCCATGCGCACCCGGCAACAATCGCTTGGTGTGCCTTTCATCATCCGCTCATTTACCCGCTTGGCTTTGCCGACCACTCCAGTCTAGACTGCGCAGGTTCTTGTCGGGGTGCCTTGAAGCAAAGGCTGAGATCGCAGAGGTGCGGATCCCGTTGAACCTGATCAGGTTAGCGCCTGCGTAGGGAACAAGATTGCTCGCCTTCCCGGGGAGCCTCTTGTGCCAGGTCCGGGATTGTCACAGCTGCATGCAGCTTCAGGCACCCCCATACCCGGCACTGCACTCCAAAGAGGGTGCGTCCGCGCGTTTCAGGTTCACCCCGACATTCCACTGCTAGGAAGCCGTCTGGAGAGCCTGTGATGACCAAACAAGAAAAAGCGATCAACCTCAGCGAATCGGCACAAGTCGATCAGCAGTCCGTGCAACCGTTCCCGCGTTCGCGCAAGGTCTATGTCGAAGGCTCGCGCCCGGACATCCGTGTACCCATGCGTGAAATCAGCCTGGATGACACCCCTACCGATTTTGGTGGCGAGACCAATGCCCCGGTGCTGGTGTACGACACCTCCGGCCCATACACCGACCCCAACGTGATCATCGACGTGCGCAAAGGCCTGGCCGACGTGCGTTCAGCGTGGATCGACGTCCGTGGTGACACCGAGCGCCTGGACGGCCTGAGCTCCGACTTCGGCCAGCAGCGCCTGAACGACGCCGAGCTGGCCAAGCTGCGTTTCGCCCATGTGCGCAACCCGCGTCGTGCCAAGGCGGGCGCCAACGTCTCGCAGATGCACTATGCCCGCCAGGGCATCATCACCGCCGAGATGGAATACGTGGCCATCCGCGAAAACATGAAGCTGCAGGAGGCCCGTGCAGCTGGCCTGCTCAAAGAGCAGCACGCTGGCCACAGCTTCGGTGCCAACATCCCGAAAGAAATCACCCCCGAATTCGTCCGCCAGGAAATCGCCCGTGGCCGCGCGATCATTCCGGCCAACATCAACCACCCGGAAGTTGAGCCGATGATCATCGGCCGCAATTTCCTGGTGAAGATCAACGGCAACATCGGCAACAGCGCCTTGGGGTCCTCGATCGAGGAAGAAGTGGCCAAGCTGACCTGGGGCATCCGCTGGGGCTCGGACACGGTCATGGACCTGTCCACCGGCAAGCACATTCACGAAACCCGCGAGTGGATCATCCGCAACTCGCCGGTGCCGATCGGCACCGTGCCGATCTATCAGGCCCTGGAAAAGGTCAACGGCGTGGCCGAGGACCTGACCTGGGAGCTGTTCCGCGACACACTGATCGAGCAGGCCGAGCAGGGGGTGGACTACTTCACTATCCACGCCGGTGTGCTGCTGCGTTATGTGCCGCTGACCGCCAAGCGTGTCACCGGTATCGTCAGCCGTGGGGGCTCGATCATGGCCAAGTGGTGCCTGGCGCATCACAAGGAAAACTTCCTGTACACCCACTTCGACGAAATCTGCGAAATCATGAAGGCCTACGACGTCAGCTTCTCGCTGGGCGACGGCCTGCGCCCTGGCTCGATTGCCGACGCCAACGACGCCGCGCAGTTCGGTGAGCTGGAAACCCTCGGCGAACTGACCAAGATTGCCTGGAAGCACGACGTGCAATGCATGATCGAAGGCCCTGGCCACGTGCCGATGCAATTGATCAAAGAGAACATGGACAAGCAGCTGGAGTGCTGCGACGAAGCGCCGTTCTACACCCTCGGCCCACTGACCACCGACATTGCTCCGGGCTACGACCACATCACTTCGGGTATTGGTGCGGCGATGATCGGCTGGTTCGGTTGCGCCATGCTGTGCTACGTCACGCCCAAGGAACATTTGGGCCTGCCGAACAAAGACGACGTCAAGACCGGCATCATCACCTACAAGATCGCCGCGCATGCCGCCGACCTTGCCAAGGGCCACCCAGGTGCGCAGATTCGCGACAACGCCCTGTCGAAGGCGCGTTTCGAGTTCCGTTGGGAAGACCAGTTCAACCTTGGCCTTGACCCGGACACGGCCCGTGCCTTCCACGACGAGACGCTGCCGAAGGAGTCGGCCAAGGTCGCGCACTTCTGCTCGATGTGCGGGCCGAAGTTCTGCTCGATGAAGATCACCCAGGAAGTGCGTGAGTACGCCGCCAAGATCGAGGCCGTGGATGTGACGGTCGAAGAAGGCATGCGTGAGCAGGCCGAGCGGTTCCGCCAGGAAGGCAGCCAGCTGTACCACAAAGTGTAAGAACGCTGGGGCCGCTTAGCGGCCCTTTCGCGACACAAGGCCGCTCCCACAGGGACCGCACAAGGCTCAAGGCCTGCGCGGCCACTGTGGGAGCGGCCTTGCGTCGCGATTTGAGGACGAAGTCCTTGCCAAGAACACCAACAACATTGCCGGCGAGCGCCAACCATGACATCACCCAGCCAATTCTCCCCCGACCACCCGGTCCCCACCCACCAGCGTATCTTCGGTGCCCGCGACCTGTTTTCGCTGTGGTTCTCCCTAGGCATCGGCCTGATGGTGCTGCAAGTCGGTGCCATGCTGGCGCCAGGCCTGGGCCTTGCCGGCGCGGTGCTGGCCATCGCCCTGGGCACCGGTGTCGGTGTGCTGTTGCTGGGCGCCGCCGGGGTGATCGGCAGCGACACCGGCCTGTCCGCCATGGGCACGTTGAAACTCAGCCTGGGCAGCCATGGCGCGCGTTTGCCGGCGTTGCTCAACCTGCTGCAACTGGTGGGCTGGGGCGCGTTCGAAATCATCGTCATGCGCGATGCTGCCAGCCTGTTGGGCGCGCGAGCCTTCGGTGAGGAGAGTGCCTGGAACAGCCCGATGCTGTGGACCCTGTGTTTCGGTGCGCTAGCCACCTTGCTGGCCGTCAGCGGGCCACTGGCCTTCGTGCGCAAGGTGCTGCGCGCCTGGGGGATCTGGTTGCTGCTGGGCGCTTGCGTCTGGCTCACCTGGAACCTGTTCGCCAAGGCCGACCTGGCTGATCTGTGGAGCCGCGCGGGTGACGGTTCGATGTCCCTGGCGGTGGGCTTTGATATCGTCATCGCCATGCCGCTGTCCTGGTTGCCACTGATTGCCGACTACTCGCGTTTCGCCCGCAACGGCAAGCATGTGTTCGGTGGCACGGTCGTGGGCTATTTCATCGGCAACACCTGGCTGATGAGCCTGGGCGTGGCCTACACCCTGGCTTTCGCCGCCAGTGGCGAAGTCAATGCGCTGCTGCTGGCGCTGGCGGGGGCCGGCATGGGTATCCCGTTGCTGCTGATTCTGCTGGATGAGTCGGAAAAAGCCTTCGCCGACATCCACTCGGCGGCAGTTTCAACCGGTGTGCTGCTGCCGCTGAAGGTCGAGCACCTGGCACTTGCGATCGGCGTGCTGTGCACCTTGATCGCCCTGCTGGCCCCCTTGGCCCAGTATGAGAACTTCCTGTTGCTGATCGGTTCGGTATTCGCGCCGCTGTTCGGTGTGGTGCTGATGGACCATTACGTGATCCGTCGTCGTCGCCTGCCTGCGCAAATCGATGGCTTGCACTGGCAAGCGCTGGTGGCCTGGTTTGCGGGTGTGGCGGCCTATCACCTGATTGCCGCTAATGCACCGGAACTGGGCGCTACCCTGCCAGCATTGCTGCTGGCAGGTGTGCTGCATGGGCTGCTAAGCCTCAGCCGCGGCCGGGAAACAGCTCAGGCTTGAGCACGCCATTGAGGCGTGGGTAGGGGATCTTCAATTCCACGTGGCCCATGGAGTAGGGCGCGATGGCATAGACCTCGTACTTGACCACTACCGCGCCGTACGTCAGGGCGATGTGCGGCGACTTCTTGAACGGCCAGGTTTTGACGAACTCGGCGTCCTTGTCCATGCCCACGCTCATCAACCAGGCGCGGTGTGACTCCTCGACGGTTTTCCAGAAGGTGTCCTCCTGGCCCGGCACCAACATGTCCTGCAGGGTCAGTACCTTGTCCAGCTTGCGCGAGTAGTTGATGAAGCCACGCCCCGGCATGCCGTGGGCGCCACCGCTGTCCAGGTAGCTGGACAACTCGATGATCACCAGCCCGTCATGCTGCTCGCGTACCTTGGCCTGCAAGTAGCTGCTGTTACGTTTGTCGGCATTGGCCAGGTATTGCTGTTCGTAGGCCTGCAGGGTGCTTGGCGCGGTGCCATGCTGATTGTCTTCGGTCAATTGCAGCAGGCGTTTTTCAACGATGCCATCGAGCTTGGGCAGGGCCGGGAAGTGGACCATGTCGATATTCACCAGCGGGCAGTCACGCTCGCTGCAGCCGGGTTTGACATGCTCCCAGGCGTCGCGCTTGACCTCGAGCGGAGCCCGGTAGTTGGGCGTGAACAGGCTCTGGCAGGCGCCTAGAGCGAGTGCCAGCACGGCCACGGAAGTCAGTTTGACAAGTGTCATGATGATCCTTGCAGAACAGGGAAAAGTCGGCCTTTGACCGTCTGCGCGGCCTTCAGTTCGCCACTAAGCTAACAGAGTGAAGACCTGCTGTCCCGAGTGCGCCAGCGGTTGCCAGAAAGGGATGAAACCGGCAGGCGTGCAGAGTAGGATGGCGCGAAGCAGTATTCGAGGTAATGAGGATTTCCATGTCAGACGCGTTGAACTCAGTGCCCAAGGGCTTCGAAATCATCGAGCGGGCCAATTGCTTCCAGGGCTTTTACAAGCTCGACAAGCTACGCCTGCGCCATGAGTTGTTTGCCGGGGGCATGGGCCGCGAGATCAGCCGTGAACTGTTCGTGCGCCATGATGCCGTGTGCGTGCTGCCGTACGACCCGTTGCGCGATGAAGTGGTGCTGATCGAACAGTTCCGTGTGGGTGCACTGGACAAGGTCGATAACCCCTGGCTGATCGAAATGGTTGCCGGGCTGATCGACAAGGACGAGCAACCCGAGGAAGTCGCTCACCGCGAAGCTGAGGAAGAAGCTGGCCTGACATTCAGCGCCCTGTGGCCTATGACGCGTTACTTCCCGTCGCCTGGCGGTAGTGACGAATATGTTCACCTGTTCCTTGGCCGTTGCAGCAGCCAGGGCGCGGGCGGCCTGCATGGCCTGGAAGAAGAGGGTGAAGACATCCGTGTGCGTGTGTGGTCGTTCGAGGATGCCTTGCAGGCGGTGCGCGACGGGCGCATCTGCAACGCAGCGACCATCATTGGCCTGCAATGGCTGGCGCTGAACCGTGACGAAGTACGAGGTATGTGGAAGTGAACCTGCTGCGTGAGCGCTATCGAGTCGACCTGGTCGGGCTGCAGGCAGCCTGCGAGGCCAACTACGCCCGGCTGATGCGTCTGTTGCCTGACATGCGCACCACTCAAAGCTCGCGCCGTATCGGTATGACCCAGGGCGACCAGATGCTCGGTGTGCTGGTGCTCGACGTGGTCCTGGCCTGCCCATACACCACCACGTTGCACGTGCGCCAGGAACACAGCCTGCCGTGGTTGCCCGTGCCGCACCTGGAGGTGCAGGTGTACCACGATGCACGCATGGCCGAAGTGGTCAGCGCCGAACACACCCGGCGCCTGCGCAGTATTTACCCCTACCCGAACGCGGCCATGCATCAGCCGGACGAAAAGGCCCAGCTCAACCTGTTCCTCGGTGAATGGCTCAGCCACTGCCTGGCCTGTGGCCATGAACTGGCAAGTGTTCGCTGAATTGTGACGTGGGTCGGTTGCGGGTGTTTGCTCGTGACCTTCGCGCAGCCATAATTCGTGCTGAAATCGTTCGAGGAGATGGCCGTTGTCGCCGCCAGACCAATCCCGCCCCGTGCATGTGGTGCAACTGACCGATGCCCACCTGTTCGCCGACCCGGCCGGCAGCATGCTGGGCCTGAAAACCCGTGACAGCCTGCGCCATGTGGTGGCCCAGGTGCGGCGCGAGCAGCCGCTTGTCGATTTGTTGCTGTGTACGGGCGACCTGTCCCAGGACGCCAGCGTTGCATCCTATGAAGCGTTTCGTGAACTGACCGCAACGTTTGCCGCGCCCACCCGCTGGTTGCCGGGCAACCATGACGAGGCCCAGGTGATGGCGCACGTGGCGCCAGAGCTGGTACAAGCGGTCACCGATATGGGTACGTGGCGCGTCATCATGCTCAACACCGCCGTGCACGGCGCTACCCACGGGTTTCTCGAAGATGGCCAGTTGGCCGTGTTGAAAGAAGCCTTGAAAGATGCGGGCGAGCGGCATTGCCTGGTGTGTTTCCACCATCAGCCGGTGGACATTGGCTGCGCCTGGATCGCGCCGATCGGCTTGCGCAATGCCCAGGCGCTGTTCGACATTGTCGAGGGTTATCCACAGGTGCGGGCCTTGCTGTGGGGGCATGTGCATCAGGAGTGGGATGAAGTACGCGGGGGGCGGCGTTTGCTGGCTACTCCGTCGACCTGTATCCAGTTCGCCGCACGCAGCGAAGACTTCAAAGTGAGCGAAGAACAGCCGGGCTACCGCTGGTTGCGTCTGCATGCCGACGGGCGGCTGGAAACCGGGGTGGAGCGGGCGCTGGACTTCGCTGTGAAACTCGACTTCGATAGCCCAGGGTATTGAAGAAATTGTTGCGAAACCCGTGACACTGCGTCAAAACCCGGCGAACGCGCTACACTGCGCGTCCCTGCGCCCGCACCATCAGGCGCGAAGCCACAGATTCCGGGGGCAGCATGTCGGGTTCCATCCTCTATATCCATGGCTTCAACAGCTCGCCGCTTTCGACCAAGGCGCGCCAGCTCGAAGCCGTGATGCAGCAACTGGGCTTGTCGGCCCAGCTACGTGTGCCCGCCTTGCACCACCACCCACGCCAGGCCATCGCCCAGCTCGAAGCGGCCATCGCCGAACTTGGTGCGCCACTGTTGGTGGGCAGTTCGCTCGGCGGCTACTATGCCACCCATCTGGCCGAGCGCTATGGCCTCAAGGCGTTGCTGGTCAACCCGGCGGTAACCCCGCACAAGCATTTCGACGGTTACCTGGGCACCCAGCGCAATCACTACAGCGGTGAAACCTGGGAGCTGACCCACGACCACGTGCAGGCACTGGCCGAGCTGGAAGTGCCGGCCCCGGTAGATGCCAGCCGCTATCAAGTGTGGCTGCAGACCGCCGATGAAACCCTGGACTATCGCCACGCCGAGCGCTATTACCGTGCTTGTGCCCTGCGCATTCAGGCCGGTGGCGACCACAGCTTCCAAGGCTTCGCCGAGCGCCTGCCGGCACTGTTGGCGTTCGCCGGCATTGCCCGTGGGCAGTATGCTGCGCTCGATTTTTCTGTATTTTGACTTTTTGCACTCACCAGACTGACGACGAGACCCTATGGCCAATCCCAGCGCTAGCGCCTATAACGCAGACGCCATCGAAGTCCTCTCGGGCCTTGACCCGGTCCGCAAGCGGCCGGGCATGTACACCGATACCAGCCGCCCCAACCACCTGGCCCAGGAAGTCATCGACAACAGTGTCGACGAAGCCCTGGCCGGCCACGCGCGTTCGGTGCAGGTCATCCTGCATGCCGACCACTCGCTGGAAGTCAGCGACGACGGCCGTGGCATGCCGGTGGACATCCACCCGGAAGAGGGCGTGTCCGGGGTCGAGCTGATCCTCACCAAGCTGCACGCTGGCGGCAAGTTCTCCAACAAGAACTACCAGTTTTCTGGCGGCCTGCATGGTGTGGGCATTTCGGTGGTCAACGCCCTGTCGACCCAGGTGCGCGTGCGTGTCAAACGTGACGGCAACGAATACCAGATGACGTTCGCCGACGGCTTCAAGGCCAGCGAGCTGGAAGTGGTCGGCTCGGTCGGCAAGCGCAACACCGGCACCAGCGTGTACTTCAGCCCCGACCCCAAGTACTTCGACTCGGCCAAGTTTTCCATCAGCCGCCTCAAGCACGTGCTCAAGGCCAAGGCAGTACTGTGCCCGGGCCTGCTGGTCACCTTCGAGGACAAGGCCAGCGGCGAGAAAGTCGAGTGGCATTATGAAGATGGCCTGCGTTCTTACCTGGTCGATTCGGTCAGCGAATTCCAGCGTCTGCCCGACGAGCCGTTCTGCGGCAGCCTGGCTGGCAACAAGGAAGCCGTGGACTGGGCGTTGCTGTGGTTGCCAGAAGGTGGCGACAGCATCCAGGAAAGCTACGTCAACCTGATCCCCACCGCTCAGGGCGGCACCCATGTCAACGGCTTGCGTCAGGGCCTGCTGGATGCCATGCGTGAGTTCTGCGAGTTCCGCAATTTGCTGCCGCGTGGCGTGAAGCTTGCGCCAGAGGACATCTGGGAGCGCATTTCCTTCGTGCTCTCGATGAAAATGCAGGAGCCGCAGTTCTCTGGGCAGACCAAAGAGCGCCTGTCATCGCGCGAGGCGGCCGCGTTCGTTTCCGGCGTGGTCAAGGACGCCTTCAGCCTTTGGCTCAACGCCCACCCCGAGCTGGGCATGCAACTGGCAGAGCTGGCCATCAGCAACGCCGGGCGCCGCCTCAAGGCCAGTAAAAAGGTCGAACGCAAGCGCATCACCCAGGGCCCCGCACTGCCTGGCAAGCTGGCCGATTGCGCCGGCCAGGACCCGATGCGTGCCGAACTGTTCCTGGTTGAGGGTGACTCGGCAGGTGGCTCGGCCAAGCAGGCGCGGGACAAGGAGTTCCAGGCCATCCTGCCGCTGCGCGGCAAGATCCTCAACACCTGGGAAGTGGACGGTGGCGAAGTCCTGGCCAGCCAGGAAGTGCATAACATTGCCGTGGCCATCGGCGTAGATCCGGGTGCCACCGACCTTGCGCAGCTGCGCTACGGCAAGATCTGCATCCTCGCCGACGCCGACTCCGACGGGCTGCACATCGCCACGCTGCTGTGCGCGCTGTTCGTCCAGCACTTCCGTGCGCTGGTCGAGGCCGGGCATGTGTACGTGGCCATGCCGCCGCTGTACCGCATCGACCTTGGCAAGGAAATCTACTACGCCCTCGACGAAGCCGAGCGTGACGGCATTCTCGACCGCCTGGTGGCCGAGAAGAAGCGCGGCAAGCCGCAGGTCACCCGCTTCAAGGGCCTGGGCGAGATGAACCCGCCACAGCTGCGCGAAACCACCATGGACCCGAACACCCGGCGCCTGGTGCAGTTGACCCTGGATGACGTGGAGGCCACCTGCGAGCTGATGGACAAGCTGTTGGCCAAGAAGCGCGCCGGTGACCGCAAGAGTTGGCTGGAAACCAAAGGCAACCTGGCCGAGGTCATGGTTTGATTCGGCAAGTACTTGCCGTTTGCCTTGCGCTGGTTGCCCTGCCTTGCCTGGCGGGCAACTGGCCAGAGCTGAAGCTCAGTGGCGAGCACCCGATCGATGGCATGCGCGGTGGCAACCTGTCTGGCCTGGCGCAATGTCGGGGCGGGCTGTGGGGTGTTTCCGATCGCGACGACGACCGCATTTACCGCTTCGACCAGCAGAACACCACCTGGCGCGCACAACCGCTTACCTTCACCCCGCCAACGCCGCCGGAAAGCGGCCTGCCGTGGGGGCTGAAGTCGCGCAACTGGGCAGCGTCGTACATTCGCGGTGGCGAGCTGGATTTCGAAGGCATCACCTGTGACCAGGCGGGTAACCTGTACCTGGTCAGTGAAGCCCATGCCGCGGTGCTGCAATTGCCGCTGCAAGGCGAGCCGGACTGGTTGAAGATCGACCCGGCCATGGTGCGTCAGGCCCGGGCCAGTGGCATGTTGCTGAACTTCAATGCCCTGTTCGAAGGCTTGGCGATCAACCCGGCGGGGGACCGTCTGTGGCTGGCCGCCGAGCGTGAACGCCGCGGCCTGGTGGCTATCGAGCGCCAGCAATCGGTATGGACCTGCGGGCGTAGTTGCGTGCTGCTGAGCGAGGCCGGGGTCGAGATGCAGCCGGCGCAAATGCCCGATGCCCGGGCCTTGTCGCGCGATTTCGCCGACCTGGCCTGGTACGAGGGCAAGCTGTTTACCCTCGAACGTAACGCCTACCGGGTGTGCCGGCGGGATGCCGACAGTGGCAAGGTCGAGCGTTGCTGGTCGTTCGCTGCCGATGCGCTGGTGGAATCACGCCGCTATTCGCAGCCGTTTGGCCTTGCCGAAGCACTGGTGATCGATGCCAAGGGTGCCTGGATCGGCCTGGACAACAACAACGGCGCCCGCGCCGATGGCGAAACCCGCCCGATCGTCTGGCGTTTTGATGCGCCGCAAGGCGGCTGGAGCGCCAAGCCATGAGCCAGGCGCCGGGCAAGCGCGCGGGCAGGGTGCTGATGGTCGTCGCTTGGGCGGCGGCGCTGTTCCTTGCCACGCGCTTTTTCGGCCAATGGGAAGACAGCCAGCGCAACCCCAATAGCCAGGTGCAGTCCGAGCATGGCGAAGGTTTTATCGAAGTGCGCCTGTTGGGCAACGGCCAAGGGCACTTCGTGCTCGACGGTGCGATCAACGGCCAGGTGGTGCACTTCATGCTCGACACCGGTGCCACCGACGTGGCGATCCCTGAAGCGCTGGCCCGCGAGTTGAACCTCGAACGCGGCAGCCCGGTGCTGCTCAGCACTGCCAACGGCCGTACCGAGGGTTACCGCACGCGTCTGGCCAGCCTGCAATTGGGCGATATCCGCCTGCAGGACGTACGCGCCATCGTGGTACCGGGCCTGGACGGGCCCACCGTATTGCTGGGCATGAGTGCCCTGCAGCAACTTGAATTTACCCAGCGCGGCGGCACCATGCTGTTGCGCCAGAACCTGAAATGACGAGGCCCGCATGAGCGACTCACTGGAACTCAGCCTGGACGGTGTCGAACGCCGCTCGCTGGCTGACTTCACCGAACAGGCCTACCTCAACTACTCCATGTACGTGATCATGGACCGCGCCTTGCCGCACATCGGCGACGGCCTGAAGCCGGTGCAGCGACGCATCGTCTACGCCATGAGCGAGTTGGGGCTCGATGCCGATTCCAAGCACAAGAAGTCGGCGCGTACCGTCGGTGACGTGCTCGGCAAGTTCCATCCCCACGGCGACTCGGCCTGCTACGAGGCCATGGTGCTGATGGCGCAGCCGTTCAGCTACCGCTATACCCTGGTCGATGGCCAGGGCAACTGGGGTGCGCCGGACGATCCGAAGTCGTTCGCCGCCATGCGTTACACCGAAGCGCGGTTGTCGCGCTACGCCGAAGTGCTGCTTAGCGAAGTCGGCCAGGGCACCGTGGACTGGGTGCCGAACTTCGACGGCACCTTGCAGGAGCCGGCCGTGTTACCGGCGCGCCTGCCCAATATCCTGCTCAATGGCACCACCGGTATCGCCGTGGGCATGGCCACCGACGTGCCGCCGCACAACCTGCGTGAAGTAGCCAGCGCGTGCGTGCGCCTGCTCGACGAGCCCAAGGCCACCATCGAGCAGCTGTGCGAGCATATCCAGGGGCCGGATTACCCGACCGAGGCCGAAATCGTCACGCCACGGGCCGAAATCCTCAAAATGTACGAAAGTGGCCGTGGCTCGATCCGCATGCGCGCCGTGTACCGTGTCGAGGATGGCGACGTCGTTGTCACCGCGCTGCCGCACCAGGTCTCCGGGGCCAAGGTGCTGGAGCAGATCGCCGCACAGATGCAGGCCAAGAAGCTGCCGATGGTCGCCGACCTGCGCGACGAGTCGGACCACGAAAACCCGTGCCGTATCGTCATCATCCCTCGGTCCAATCGCGTGGATGCCGACGAGCTGATGCAGCACCTGTTTGCCACCACCGACCTGGAGAGCACCTACCGGGTCAACGTGAATATCATCGGCCTCGACGGCCGGCCGCAGTTGAAAAACCTGCGAACCATCCTGGTGGAGTGGCTGGAGTTCCGTACCAATACCGTTCGTCGCCGCTTGCAGCACCGTCTGGATAAGGTCGAGAAGCGCTTGCACCTGTTGGACGGTTTGCTCACCGCGTTCCTCAACCTGGATGAAGTGATCCACATCATCCGTACCGAGGAGCACCCCAAGCAGGCGTTGATCGCCCGCTTCGAACTCACCGAAATCCAGGCCGACTACATCCTCGAGACCCGCCTGCGGCAGTTGGCGCGCCTGGAAGAAATGAAGATCCGCGGCGAACAGGACGAGTTGCTGAAGGAGCAAGCCAAGCTGCAGGCCCTGCTGGGCAGCGAGGCCAAACTGCGCAAGTTGGTGCGCAGCGAGCTGATCAAGGATGCCGAAACCTATGGCGACGATCGCCGTTCGCCAATTGTCGAGCGCGCCGAAGCCAAGGCCCTGTCGGAAAACGAGCTGATGCCGACCGAGCCGGTCACCGTGGTGCTCTCCGAGAAGGGCTGGGTGCGCTGCGCCAAGGGCCATGACATCGACGCCACCGGCCTTTCCTACAAGGCTGGCGACGGCTTCAAGGCCGCTGCGGCCGGGCGCTCCAACCAGTTTGCCGTGCTGATCGATTCCACCGGGCGCAGCTACTCGCTGCCCGCCCACAGCCTGCCATCGGCGCGTGGCCAGGGCGAGCCGCTGACAGGCCGCCTGACACCGCCACCGGGGGCCACTTTCGAATGCGTACTGCTGCCTGATGACGATGCGCTGTACGTGGTGGCTTCGGATGCCGGCTACGGCTTCGTGGTCAAAGGTGAAGACCTGCAGGCCAAGAACAAGGCCGGCAAAGGTTTGCTCAGCCTGCCCAACGGCGCCAAGGTCATGACCCCACGCCCGGTGGCGGACCGCGAGCAGGACTGGCTGGCGGCGGTGACCACCGAAGGTCGCCTGTTGGTGTTCAAGGTCAGCGACCTGCCACAGCTGGGTAAAGGCAAGGGCAACAAGATCATTGGCGTGCCCGGCGACCGGGTGGCCAGCCGTGAAGAATTTGTCACCGATCTGGCCGTGATTCCTGAAGGTGCAACCCTTGTATTGCAGGCCGGCAAGCGTACCCTGTCTTTGAAAGGGGACGATCTGGAGCATTACAAGGGCGAGCGTGGGCGGCGCGGCAGCAAGCTGCCACGCGGGTTCCAGCGCGTCGATGGGTTGCAGGTGGAAGTGCCGGCGTAACGGCCAGAAATGTCTGGAACGGCAATTTCAGCGCCGTTCCGGGCAGAAATGCTGGAGTCGGACGGTTATTTCGCGGATGATATGGCCCTTGCGGTGCCGACGTAGTCGTGTGCCCGTTTGAATCTACATGTATCACTGCGGTGTGCCTTGTGGCGGCCGCCTGGATGGGATGATGAAATTTCTGCGCCTTCCATTTGCGCTGTTGATGACTGGCCTGCTGGGCCTTGGCGGGTGCACCATGCATCAGCCGGTTGCCCTGTACCAGCTCGACAGTGGTGATCCTGGCCAGCCTTCGCAGAGTGCGGGCATGGCCGTGGTGCTCGGCCCGGTATCGGTGGCCGATTACCTGCAGCGTGAAACCTTTCTGCAGCGTCAAGCCGATGGCAGCCTGAGTGCGGCGACCGACGGCCGTTGGGCTGGCAGCCTTTCGTCGGATATCGACCAACTGCTGGTGCGCCAACTGGCCTGGCGTCTGGACAGCCAACGCGTTGTGCTGGCACCGGCGACCACGGGCTTCAGCCCGGACGTGCAGGTGTTGTTGTCGATCACTCGCCTGGACTCGGGCAAGGATCAGCCGGCCATACTGGATGCCCAGTGGCGTCTGCTCGACCGCCGTGGCCATGTGCGTGACAACCGTATCGTTCACCTCGAACAGCCGCACGAGGGCAGCGAATCGTCGCAGGTTCAGGCTCAGGGCCAACTGCTGCAGAAGCTGGCCGAACAGCTGAGCACAGCGCTGAAGCCGCTGGCCAACCAGCCGGCGATTGCCGAAGAGTCGCCTAAAAAGCCCGCTGCGCCGGTACAGGTGAAGAAGGCACCGGAGAAATCCAAGATCCCGATGGCCTCCCCGATTCGTACCGATATGGAAGTTTATCGGTTCTGATCGAACTGCCAGGTACGAAAAAGCCCGCGATCATGCGGGCTTTTTTTTGCCTCTACAGAGAGGCCGCTTCCATAGCTGTCAGGCCCTGCGCTCGTGCATCCGCGCCAGCTGCCGTTCCAGCATCGACGGGTAGGGCTCCATCAGGCGCTCTACGCAGCAGGCGCCTTCTGGGCTGGCAATCGGACGAATGCGGGCGCGCTGACGAATCAGCGCGTCATCGCTGATCTGCCGCTCCACCAACAACAGGTTGCGGCTGTGCTGCGACAGTGCCAAAGCATCCTGAACCTTCTCGGCCATCAGCAGATCAACCAGTTCCAGCCCATGCAGGTCGTTGCCCAGCACCAAGCCCAGTTGCAGCTGCAAGGTGATGCCGCTGTCGGCCACTTCGATCTGCAGAGCATGGCCCAGGGCGCGCAACAGCTCGCCGCAACAAATGGCGTTGGTCAGATAGTCTTCGCCACACTCGCGGCTGTGGAACAGCACCAGGGTGCTGCCATCGTCGAGCGTGTGGGTTTCGCCGTCGTAGAGTGAGGCCGCGTGCTCCAGGCAGTCGCGGTAGCGCTCGGTCAGCTCGGTCAGGCGTGTGCGTGGCAGGCGGCGCAGTTGCTCCTGCGAGCCCAGCTGCACGGCCAGTACGGCGCTGTACTGCGGCTCATCGGACTCGACCAGCGCGGCGGCTTTGGGCGCAGGGTCGTCGTCCAGCAGGCCGGCGAAGGCTTCGTCGTCATGCTCGTCTTCCACGGCGACAACCTTGGCGCGCGGCGCGGCCTTGGCGGGGGGGGCAGCTTCGTGCAGGTCGTCAAACGACTCGTCGTCGTCTTCCTCGAGCTCTGGTTCTGGCGGCGGCGGTGGAGCCAGGCGTGCATGCAGCTGGCGGGCGATGTCGCCAATCTCGTCCTGGCGGTCGGTGGCCGGGGTATAGGGCTGTGGGTCGCGCAGCCATACCCGCAGTTGCAGCAGCGGCAGGGTGATGTAGCGGCCTTGACGCAAGCTCAGGGCCAAGGCCAGGGCCAGCAGAATCGCGGCCAGAATGCCCATGCTCTGCAGGCTGATCAACATCGGCTGCTGGAACTGGCTCATGTCCAGGCTGATGCGCAACTGCCCGGCTGTCACGTCCTGGAAGGTGATCTTGGTCTGGTACAGGCCTTCGGCTTCGCCCAACAGGCTGTTGCGCGGGCGCTGGCCAGCTTCGGCGAGGATACGGTTGTCCACGCTGTAGATCGCCGCATGGGCCACCAGCGGGTTTTTCACCAGGTTGCCGAGCAGCACATTGAGGCTGAGGATGTCGTTCGACACCAGCAGCTCGGTTGCCGACGTGGCAGTCTGGGTGGTCAGGCTCTGCCCCAGGGCATCGGCCTGCTCATGCATGGCCTGCTTGAACTGCAGGCCCATCACGCAGGCGTAGATCACCAGCGCCAGCGCCACCAGGAAGATGTTGGTGCAGGCGATGCGCAGTGCCAGCGGCACGCGACGTTGACTCAGGGCACGATAGATCATCAGGAAGAAGTTATCTGGTTTGACTGGCGTTGGCCGGTTCACTGAGCTCGGCTCTTAATGGCATGAAAGTGGGGGGAGTATAGCGAGCCGGGTTTTGTCGGCAAAGTATCGTTGGCGCCCGATGGTCATGGAAAATCGGTAGAATGCGCATTTTTCATCGAAGTCGGAGCCAGGTTGTGCGCGAAATCGTCCTGATCAACATCACCGGTGAGGACCGTCCCGGTCTCACTGCGGCTATCACCGGCGTCCTGCTGCAGGGCGGTGTGAGTATCCTCGACATCGGCCTGGCGGTCATGCACGGCACCTTGTCGTTTGGCATCCTGGTCGATATCCCGGACAACGAAGTGGCGACTGCCCTGCTGCAAAGCGTGCAGGCCAAGGCCCACGAGCTGAACCTGCAGGCCCGCTACACCCCGATTTCCGAGGCGGATTACCAGCACTGGGCCGATGGCCATGGCGAAGCGCGCCACATCGTTACGCTGCTCAGCCGCAAGATCACCCCCGAGCAGTTGCAGCGGGTGAGTGCGGTGATCAGCCAGTACGGCCTGACCATCGAGCGCATCGAGCGCCTGTCGGCCCGTGTGGCGCTGGATGCCGAAACCGACAAGGGCAAGGCAGCCGTCGAGATTTCCGTGCGCGGCGTACCGAGCGATGCCCAGGCCCTGCGTGCCGATTTCTTTGCCTTGGCTGAAGCGCTGAGCATCGACATCGCCTTCCAGAAAGACGACCTGTTCCGCCGCAACCGCCGCCTGGCCGTGTTCGACATGGATTCCACGCTGATTGAGGCTGAAGTCATCGACGAGCTGGCCAAGGCGGCCGGTGTGGGCGAGCAGGTCGCGGCGATCACCGAGCGTGCCATGCGCGGGGAGCTGGATTTCCGCGCCAGTTTCAAGGAGCGCATGGCGCTGCTCAAGGGCCTGGATGTGGGGGTGCTGGACGAAATCGGTGCCTCGCTGCGCCTGACCGAGGGTGCCGAAAACCTGTTCGCCGAGCTCAAGCGCCTGGGTTACAAGACTGCGATCCTGTCCGGTGGCTTTACCTACTTCGCCCGCCAGGTGCAGGCACGCCTGGGTATCGACTATGTGTTCGCCAACGAGCTGGAAGTGGTCGATGGCAAGGTGACCGGGGTGGCGGTAGAGCCGATCGTCGACGCCCAGCGCAAAGCCGAGCTGTTGCAAAAGCTGGCCAACGAAGAAGGCTTGCAGCTGGAGCAGACCATTGCCGTGGGGGATGGTGCCAACGACCTGCCGATGCTGTCGCTGGCTGGGCTGGGTGTCGCGTTCCGTGCCAAGCCGCTGGTGCGCCAATCGGCCAAGCAGGCTATTTCTACCCTGGGGTTGGATGGCGTGCTGTACCTGCTGGGCCTACGCGACCGCGACGCGCGCGGCTAGTTTGTCGTTGTATCTTCAGTGCCTGTGAGATCGAGCGCCGCGCGGGTGGCGCTCGATCTCACAGGCGCTAAATAAACCGCGCCCGCCACTTCAAAGCAAAAACCGCAATCAAGCCTGTACAGGCTCTGCCAGCAGTTGCCCCATGCGCACTGCAGAACCAGCACCCAGGCTTTCAGCCCACTTCACCTGCTCCGGCCCGAACAGCACGATGGCGGTCGAGCCCAGCTTGAAGCGGCCCAGCTCGGCGCCCTTTTCCAGATGGATCGGCGCGCGGCTGGCTTCGTCGTAACGGAAGGTTTTCAGCTCACGCTTTGGCGGCGTGACCAGCCCGGCCCATACGGTTTCGATCGAGGCAACGATCATCGCGCCAACCAGCACCACAGCCATTGGCCCACGTTCGGTATCGAACAGGCAGACCACACGCTCGTTGCGAGCGAACAGCTCGGGAACGTTCTCTGCGGTGGTCTGGTTGACCGAGAACAGGCGGCCCGGCACATAGACCATTTCACGCAGGGTGCCGGCCAGCGGCATGTGCACGCGGTGGTAGTCCTTGGGCGACAGGTAAATGGTGGCGAACTCGCCGCCCATGAACGGCGCGGCCATGGCCGGGTCACCGCCCAGCAGCTCTTGCGCGCTGAAACCGTGGCCTTTGGCCTGGAAGATGCGGCCGTGCTCGATCGGGCCGAGCTGGCTGACAGCACCGTCGGCCGGGCACAGGATGGCGCCCGGGGTTTCGTCCAGCGGGCGGGCGCCTGGCTTCAGGGCGCGGGTGAAGAACGCGTTGAAATGCTCGTACGCGCTCAGGTCTTCGACCAGCGCTTCGCTCATGTTGACCTGATAGCGCTTGGCGAACCAGGCAGTGAAGGCATTTTTGAACCAGCGTGCGCGGCACTCGGCGACGCAGCCGGCCAGTCGCGACAGCAGGTGGTGCGGCAGCAGGTACTGGCTGATGATGAACAAACGGGATTTCATGCAGGTTCCTTAAACTTCTACAGGCGTGTCCGGGTGGTTGCCCCATTCGCTCCACGAGCCGGCGTAAGCCTTGACGCGTGGGTAGCCGAGGGCCTTGGCCACCAGATAAGTGAAGCCGGAGCGGCGGTGGGTCTGGCAATGGGTGATCACTTCCTTGTCCGGTGTGATGCCCAGCTCCAGCAGGACGTCGGCGATGTCCTGGCGAATGCGCAGGTGGTCGTTGAGGTCCATGCCGGCGGTCCACTCGAAGTTGATCGCACCGGGGATGTGGCCGCCCTTGGCTGCCAGCACTTTCTCGCCACTGAATTCCTGCGGGCCGCGCGCGTCCCAGATGACCAGGTCATCGGCGCCCAGGCGGCTTTGCAGGTACTCGCGCGTGGCCGTGGGGGCGCTGTCGATACGCAGGCGTACCGGGGCGTTGCCGCTGGCGGGCACTTCAGTGGACAGCGTATCTGCCGGCCAGGCCTGGATACCGCCATTGAGGTAGTGGTAGCCCTTGTGCCCGATCACATCGAGCAGCCAGATGAAACGCCCCGCCCAGCCGCCGCCTTCATCGTCGTACACCACATACACGGCGTCGTCGCGATGGCCGAGTTCGCTGAACAGTTTTTCCAGTTCGCCCAGGGCCGGCAGCAGGCCGGGCGCGGGCGGCTGGCCAAGCTGGGTGCGCTTGCCTTCGACAAAGCGTGCGCCGGGGATATGCCCGCTGACATAGCGGTTGGCGCTGCTCAGGTCGACCAGGATCAGCTGCGGCGAATCCAGGCGTGGCAGCAGGTCTGCAGCTTCGATCACCAGGGGCAGGCCGGAAAAGTCAGTCATCCACGGTCTCCAGTGTGGAAAGAGGGGCGATTGTAGCGCAAGGCTCAGCCCTTGCGGTTGGCAAACACCGACAGGGCGCGCTCGATGCATTGCGCGGTCTTGCCGACAGCTTGCACGCTGATATCGGCCAAGGGCCGACAGCCCTGGTCGGCCACCAGCAGCATCAGCACCTGGTCGTTCACCGCCAATGAACGCAGCAGTACATGCTCGCTGCGGAACAAGGCACGCAGCGGGGCGGGCAGCAGGGCCGAAAACTGGCTGTGGTTTTCCGGGGTTATGCGCAGTTGCCCAGCCTGGCTCATCAGCTTTTGCAGCAGCTTGTTCTGCGACACCTGCAGGGCCAAAGCCCCGGCTTCCTTGGGCAGGCCGGCAATCTGCTGTACGCGCAGGTAGTCACTGGCCTTGTCCAGGCTGAACAGCATGATGCGTTGCATGCCGCAGGCCAGCAGGGCCTCGCGGGCCTGGGTGGCCAGGTGCACGGTGTTGGTGAACGGGCTGGGTTGGGCCAGCAGGTCCTGGCACAGTGTGCGCCAGCGTGCCAGGTCGTCGCTGCTGGGCGGTGGCGGGGCCAGCATGTCCGGGTGCGGGCGGCGTTGGTGCCACGGCCAGATCAACGCTTCTGCCGGATGGAACAAGGCATGTCGGGCGTGGCGGCGGGCGCTGGCAGCGGCCTGCTGGTGCACCTGCTGCTGCACGTCTTCCAGCGAGGTCTGCAGGTACAACGCAGTCAGCAGTTGCCAGCGCAGCAAGTGTGGGTTGTCCCAGCCGACCTGTGCTGCCAGGGCCAGGTTGTTGGCCAGCAACACGGTATTGGCCGGCTGGTTGAACCAGCGCCGCAGGCCGGGCTCGGCGTCCAGGCGGTGCTGCTGGCTGAGCAGGTCTTCGTCGCGGGCGATGTTCAGCACCTGGGCCAGTTGATCGCGTTCTTCCAGCAGCAGGCGGTAACCCTGGGTGACCCATTGTGGCAGGCGCCAGTACTCGGCCATGGTCTGGCACAGTGCCATGATGCGCACGCCAAACAGTTCTTCCTCCACCCCTGCTGCGTCCTCCCCCTTGTGGATTACCCGCAACTCCCAGGTATCGAGCAACTTGGGGTAGGCCAGCGCCAGCGGCCACAGTGGCGAAAGGAACAGCAGGCTGCCCCAGTGAATTTCCTGCCAGAGCCGTGCCAGGCGGCTGGCGAACAGACCACTGGCCTGCTGTGCGGCGTGCTGGCTGATCATCTGGAACTGGCACAGTACCGGCGGGATTTCTTCCACAGGCAACGCTGGCAGGCGTCTGAGCAGCTGTTCGCTGCGCTCCAGGCCCAGGCGGTTGAGTGCGACTTCCAGGCTTTCGGCGGGCTCGGCCAGGCTGGCATTGGTGGGGTGATTGGCTTCGCGCATCACCGACAGCACCAGTGCCGGGCTGTCCTGCATCAGTTCGGCGATATCGCGCAGCGAGCGGCGGCTATCGTTTATGGCGGCCATGACCCGGTCGTAGCTGTGCTTCGGCACGGGGATGCGAACACTCTCGAGCAGCTTTACCCAGGCCTCTAACGTACGCGGGGCCTGAGCGGGCACCTTGGTTTCAATTGGCATTTTGACATCAGTCCGAACTGGCTTTTCGCAATGAGTGGCTATAGTCTGGCGCAGTTCTGCCGATAAGTAGAAGAAGAGTTTTAAAGCTCCCGTCTCTTCCCCTGACCACGACAGCAAGTGCTTTGAACCTATGGCTAAAATTATCGGCATCATCGTCGTATTCGCGAGCGTGCTCGGCGGCTACGTGCTCTCCCACGGCAAAATCGCAGCGCTGATCCAGCCGTTCGAAGTACTGATCATTGGCGGTGCGGCCTTTGGTGCGTTCCTGCAGGCCAACCCTGGCCACATGACCATGCACGTCATCAAGAAGTCGATGAAAATGTTCGGCTCGCGCTTCAGCCATGCCTTCTATCTGGAGGTGTTGGGCCTGGTGTACGAGATCCTCAACAAGAGCCGTCGCGAAGGCATGATGGCCATCGAGGCCGACATCGAGGACGCCGCCGCCAGCCCGATTTTCGCCAAGTACCCGACGGTACTGGCCGATGAACGCATGACTGCGTTCGTCTGCGACTACCTGCGCATCATGTCCACCGGCAACATGGCCCCGCACGAGCTCGAGGGCCTGTTCGACATGGAACTGCTGAGCATGAAAGAAGAGCTGGAGCACCCGTCGCACGCGGTGACCGGCATCGCCGACGGCATGCCGGGCTTCGGCATCGTCGCGGCGGTACTGGGTATCGTGGTGACCATGGCCTCGCTGGGCGAAGGTGATCAGGCGGCCATCGGCATGCACGTGGGTGCGGCGCTGGTCGGTACCTTCTTCGGTATTCTGGCGGCCTACGGCTTCTTCGGCCCGTTGGCCAAGTGCCTGGAGCACGACGCCAAGGAAGAGCTGAACTTGTACGAATCGATCAAGGCTTCGCTGGTGGCCTCTGCCTCGGGCATGCCGCCTTCGTTGGCGGTCGAGTTCGGGCGCAAGGTGCTGTACCCCAAGCACCGCCCAAGCTTCGCCGAACTGGAACAAGCGGTTCGCGGTCGCTGAGTCATGGAAAACAACCAGCCCATTATCGTCAAGCGCGTCAAGCGCTTTGGCGGCGGCCACCACGGCGGCGCCTGGAAAATCGCCTTCGCCGACTTCGCCACGGCGATGATGGCGTTCTTCCTGGTGCTGTGGCTGATGTCCACGGCCACGCCAGAACAGAAGATCGCTATTGCCGGCTACTTCAAAGACCCGATCGGCTTTTCGGAAAGCGGCACGCCCTACGTCATCGACCTGGGCGGCTCGCCTGAGCTGGCACCGGAAAAGACCATCAACCCGGAAGTGAAGGCCGAACCGACGCAAGAGTCCACCACCCAACTGAGCAAGGACCAGGTCGAGACCATGGCCGAGCAGGTGGAGCGTGAGCGCCTGGAACTGCTGCTGCAAGAACTGCAGAACAAGGTGGAAGAGAACCCGCAGTTGCAGAAGTTCAAGGACCAGATTCTGTTCGAGATCACCCAGGACGGCCTGCGTATCCAGATCATGGACGCCGAGAACCGGCCGATGTTCGACATTGGCAGTGCGCGCCTGCAGCCGTACTTCGAAGACATCCTGCTGGCCATGGCCGACACCATCAAGGCGGTGCCGAACAAGATCAGCATCAGCGGCCACACCGATGCCAAGCCGTATGCCGGCACTGGCGAGTTCGGTAACTGGGAGCTGTCGGCCAACCGCGCCAACGCCGCACGTCGTGCGCTGGTAGCCGGTGGTTATCCGGACGGCCAGGTGGCGCGGGTGGTGGGCTACGCCTCGTCGTCGCTGTTTGACCGCAAGGACCCGTTCAACCCGGTCAACCGCCGCATCGACATCATCGTGCTGACCAAGAAGGCCCAGCGCAACATCGAGGGTGAGCAGGGAGCGCCGGAGGCACCGGCCGCCCCGCCTGCCGCACCGCCAGCCAATGACGCTGCGCCAGGGGCTTCGGCACCGGCCGCGCCAGCTGCATCGGGGACGGGGGGCGAGGCCGAACAGGCACCGATGCAGCCGCGCGAACTGCGCCAGAAACTGAACATCTTCGAGGATGGTACGTTGAAGATGGATGAGGCCAAGGACCAGTAAGCCCGGCATTTCGCGGGCACAACTGTCTTGCTCAACATTCAGGGGGTTCGCGATCACCGGCGTAGCCGGTGTTTGCGGCTGCATCTCCGTCAGAACCCCCGCCTGATCTTGGCCTTGAGATCAGCATGAAAGAAGGCTGCATTATCCCTGTCAGTGCAAGAGCCGCGCCCCGGCGGCAGTGTCATGGCTCGCTCGAACATGCGTTCGTCATGATAAGCCCGCACGAACAGGTCGATATGCGTACGTTCGCGCATGGCCGGCCATTTGCTCAGGCAAACCGGCAGTGCGCCTGAACCTTTGCGGAAGAAACTCACTCGCCGGCAGGTAATCGCTGCCGCCCCCAGCAGCCAGGCGGTCCACCAGGCGTCGTTGGTATCGGTCGGCAATACTCCGATCCAGTGGGTGGCATCGTTCATCTGCTGGCAGAAACTGCCATACAGGTCGTCATGGGTTTGCCCGTCGCAGTCCAACTGCACCACTTGGGTGGGGATGCCTTCGAGCAGCAGGCGCTCGTTGAGAATAAAGGCGTCGAGCCGCACTTCGTGGCGGTAGCTGATAAGAACCGGCATGGCGGTTACCCTCCCTGATAGAAGCCATGACCATCAGGGAAAGCGGACGTGTGGGCAATAGATGACGGCGAAACCAGAGCCGTCCTACACGGCTCGGTAATAAATCCTACAGATTGCTCTGGCCCGCCGCCCAGTCAGTAGCTGTCTTCTGTGAGGCTGGCGATGATCGAGCGGTAGCTGTTCATGCGCTGCGGCTTGATACGCCCCTCGTCCAGGGCCTTGAGCAACGCACAGCCCGGTTCTCGGTCATGCTTGCAGTCGCGGAAACGGCATGTACCGAACAGGTCACGGAACTCGATGAAGCCATCTTCCACGTCGTCGCGGCTGACGTGGCCAAGGCCGAACTCACGAATACCCGGCGAGTCGATCAGGTCGCCGCCGTTCGGGAAGTGGTACAGCCGCGCCGTGGTGGTGGTGTGAGTGCCTTGGCCCGACCATTCCGACAGGTCGCCGACGCGAGTGCCAGCGTCTGGCAGCAGGCTGTTGACCAGCGATGACTTGCCCACCCCCGACTGGCCGACGAACACGCTGATGTGACCGTCGAGTTGCTGTTGCAGGCGCTGCATGCCGTCACCCTGGTGTGCCGATACTTCCAGCAGCGGGTAGCCCAGTTCGCGGTAGACCTCCAGCAGTGCATGCAGGCCGGGGCCGTTCTCGTCGTTGATCAGGTCGGCTTTGTTCAGCAGCAGCAGCGGGCGCAGGCCGGCGTGCTCGGCAGCTACCAGGTAGCGGTCGATCAGGTTCGGGTGTGGCTCCGGGGCCGGGGCAAAGACAATCACGATCAGGTCGACGTTGGCCGCCACCGGTTTCAGCTGGCCGTGGTTGTTCGGCCGGCAAAGCTCGGTGCTGCGAGGCATCTGCGCCACGATCACGCCAATGCCCTGGTTGCCCGCCCGCCACACGACGCGGTCGCCGGTAACCAGCGCCGGCAGGTTGGCGCGCAGGTGGCAGCGGAATACCTGGCCTGCGCCTTCGCCGTCCTGGGCTTCTACTTCTACCTGCACGCCGAAGTGCGCGATCACCAGGCCCAGTTGCTCCGGCCCCAGGTCGCCTCCCTCCAGTTCCTGCAGCGCATGCTGCTCGCGTTTGGCTGCACGAGCGGCGCGCTCGCCCTGGATTTTTTCGATCCGCCAGTTCTGGCGGCGATTGAGCTGGCGTTTGGCCATGAAGGTACCGTGAGAAAGGCCCGGGGTGGGGCATTGAAAACGGCAGGCAGTTTAGCACGCCAGGCGCTGGACTATTCCGCTAACCTTTGAGCGGTGAATGGGCGTGCCTGGGCCACTAGGCTACTATGACGGGCTATACGAGGAGCCCCTGCATGCAAAACCCACAGAACCTGATCTGGATCGACCTGGAAATGACCGGCCTGGATCCAGACAGCGACGTCATCATCGAAATGGCAACCATCGTCACCGACAGCGAGCTGAACACCCTGGCCGAAGGGCCGGTGATCGCCATCCACCACAGTGACGACGTGCTGGCGCGTATGGATGAGTGGAACACCCGCACCCATGGCGCTTCGGGCCTGACCCAGCGCGTGCGCGAGAGCAAGGTCAGCATGGCTGAAGCCGAGGCGCAGACCATCGCCTTCCTTGAACAGTGGGTACCCAAAGGCAAGTCGCCGATCTGCGGCAACAGCATCTGCCAGGACCGCCGTTTCCTCTACCGTCACATGCGCAACCTGGAAAACTACTTCCACTATCGCAACCTGGATGTTTCCACTCTGAAGGAGCTGGCCGCGCGCTGGGCGCCGAATGTGCGTGACAGCTTCAAGAAGGGCAATACCCACCTGGCGCTGGACGATATTCGCGAGTCGATCGCCGAACTGCGTCACTACCGCGAGCACTTCATCAAGCTGTGATCCGAAACGGCGCAGATATTGTGTCTGCGCCCCCTTTTGGTGCCTTGGGCAACTGGTTAGACTGCGCGCCTTTCCTGCACGGACCCGCACCATGTTGTTGATGCTCTATCTCGTTGCCATCACCGCCGAAGCCATGACTGGCGCGCTGTCTGCCGGGCGTCGCGGCATGGACTGGTTCGGCGTGGTGCTGATTGCCTGCGTCACCGCCCTGGGGGGCGGCTCGGTGCGTGATGTGCTGCTCGGGCACTACCCGCTGACCTGGGTGAAGCACCCCGAGTACCTGGTGTTGACCAGCTTTGCGGCGCTGCTGACTATTTTCATTGCGCCGATGATGCGCCGCCTGCGCTCGCTGTTTCTGGTGCTCGATGCCCTGGGGCTGGTGGCGTTTACCCTGATTGGCTGCATGACGGCGCTGGAAATGGGGCAGGGCATGCTGGTGGCGTCCATCAGCGGGGTGATCACCGGGGTGTTTGGCGGCATCCTGCGGGATATCTTCTGCAACGACATCCCGCTGGTGTTCCGTCGCGAACTGTATGCCAGCGTGTCGTTCGCGGCGGCGTGGTTCTATCTGGGCTGCGTGTATTTCAAGGTGCCGGCGGAGCAGGCGATGCTGCTGACCTTGTTTGGCGGTTTCCTGCTGCGCCTGTTGGCGATTCGCTTCCACTGGGAAATGCCCAAGTTCCACTACAACGACCAGCAGTGAATTCTGGGCCGCGCCGCGGCCCCAGCTACTGAATGTCGTGTCGGGCCAGCGCCCATTCAACGTGCTCGCGTACCAGCTCAGATGCATCTTCACGCCGCGCCTTCAGTGCCTCTATCACTGGAATCGTGGACGGCGCATTGCCCAACCCCACCGCCAGGTTGCGCAAGAACCGTTCATACCCCGCCCGCCGCAACGGCCCACCTTCGGTCTTGCGCAGGAAGGTGCGTTCATCCCACAGGAACATTTCCGCCAACTCGGCATTCTCCAGCCCGTGCCGTGGTTGGAAATCCTGCTCCTGGCTGTGCTTGGCGAAGCGGTTCCAGGGGCAGACGATCTGGCAGTCGTCGCAACCGAACACCCGGTTGCCCATCTTCGCGCGCAGCTCGACAGGGATCGCGCCCCTCAGCTCGATGGTCAGGTACGAGATGCAGCGCCGTGCATCCAGCACATATGCCCCGACAAACGCCTGGGTCGGGCAGATGTCCAGGCAGGCCTGGCACCGCCCGCAGTGCTCGCTGGTGGTGGCTTCGTCCACCGGCAACGGCAGGTCGACAAACAGTTCGGCAAGGAAGAAATAGCTACCCGCCTTGCGGTTGAGCAACAGCGTGTTCTTGCCGATCCAGCCCAACCCGGCCTGTTCGGCCAAGGCCTTTTCCAGCACCGGGGCGCTGTCGACGAAGGCGCGGTACCCGAACGGGCCGATGGCTTCCTGAATACGATCGGCAAGGAACTGCACGCGCTTGCGCACCAGTTTGTGGTAGTCCCGGCCCAGCGCATAGCGCGAAATGTAGGCCTTTTCCGGTTGTGCCAGGCGCTGCGCCATTTGTGTGTCGCCAGGCAGGTAGTCCATGCGCAGCGAGACCACGCGTACCGTGCCGGGGATCAGCTGGTCGGGGTGTGACCTTTTGCTGCCGTGGGCGCCCAGGTATTCCATTTCGCCCTGGTAGCCGGCGTCGAGCCAGCGCTGCAGGTGGTGTTCGTGTTCGCCAAGGTCAACCCCGGCGATGCCAACATGGGCAAAACCGAGTTCCTGGCCCCAAATCTTGATCGATTGGGCCAGTTGGGCGAGGTCAGGTGTAGAGGCGGACATGGATGGGCAAGGCAATACGGGCTCAGGTGCGTATAATTCTGCCAGACATTGGAGCCTTTGACCCCATGCCGCAGACCAAACACCCCAGCAATGCCCCTCAATTGCTCAGCAGCGTGACCGTCGCGCACCTGCCGGCACGCCACGCGCTTGCCCATAAAGGTGACTTTGGCCATGTGCTGGTGGTCGGTGGCGACCTCGGCACGGGTGGCGCCGTATTGCTCAGTGCCGAAGCCGCCTTGCGTTGCGGGGCCGGGCTGGTCAGCGTGGCAACCCGGCCGGAGCATGTAGCGGCC
Source organism: Pseudomonas sp. NBRC 111140 (assembly GCF_001320885.1). NCBI lineage: Bacteria > Pseudomonadati > Pseudomonadota > Gammaproteobacteria > Pseudomonadales > Pseudomonadaceae > Pseudomonas > Pseudomonas sp. NBRC 111140. Next base: position 7,091 of record NZ_BCBQ01000058.1, on the reverse strand, counting down.
AGCCTGGCGCGCCTGCCCGAAGTCATGAGCCTTGGCGCCAGTTCGGCCAACCAGCTGATGGGCGTGCTGGAGCGCGCCTCGGTGCTGGTGGTCGGTCCGGGCCTCGGGCAGGCGGCGTGGGGCCGCAGCCTGTTGTCGGCGGTGGCCAACGCCGAGCGGCCGCAGGTGTGGGATGCCGATGCCCTGAATTTGCTGGCGCGCACCCCGCTGGCCTTGCCCAGTGGCAGTATCCTCACCCCTCACCCGGGGGAGGCGGCGCGGCTGCTGGGCATTTCCACCGAGGCCGTGCAGGCCGACCGCCCAGGGGCTGCGCGCAAGTTGGCGCGCCGTTACAACAGCGTCTGCGTACTCAAAGGTGCCGGCACCCTGGTGGCCGCACCGGCCGGGCAACTGGCGCTATGCGAGCGCGGCCACCCGGCGATGGCTGGCGCCGGGCTGGGAGACGTGCTGACCGGCGTGCTGGCGGCACTGTTGGCCCAAGGCCTGGACGCCTGGAGCGCGGGTTGCTTGGGAACATGGCTGCACGCCTGTGCGGGCGAGCGTCTGGGGGTAAAAGGTAGAGGCCTGGCGGCCAGTGATCTGGCGCCGGTCATTCGTGAGTTGTTGGAGGAGCATTCTGCGTGTCTGGCTTAAATCTGTTTCTGGCCGATGAAGCGGCCACGGTCGACTTCGGTGCAAAAATGGCCGAGGTGACCGGTGGTCGCGGCGTGATCTTTCTTGAAGGCGACCTGGGGGCGGGCAAGACTACGCTTTCCCGGGGGCTGATCCGTGGCCTGGGCCATACTGGTGCAGTGAAAAGCCCGACCTTTACCGTGGTCGAACCCTACGAAATCGGCGAGGTCCGAGCCTTTCACTTCGACCTGTATCGCTTGGTCGACCCGGAGGAGCTTGAGTACATGGGTATTCGTGATTATTTCGAGGGCGACCCGCTGTGCCTGTTCGAGTGGCCACAAAAGGGTGCGGGCGTTTTGCCAAAGCCTGACCTGACCATTACCATAAGCCCCCAAGCGGGCGGACGCTCGCTGATCCTTTCGCCGCAGGGGGCTCGCGGCGAGGCCTGGTGCGTGGCACTGGCCGAACACTATAAACAGTAAGTGGGGTAGGTATGCGCATACGCGCACTGGTCGCCATCGTTGGGCTGCTGCTGACAACGGTGACCGTTGACGCTCTGGCCGTCACACAAGTCAAGAGCATGCGCCTGTGGCGCGCGCCAGACAACACGCGGCTGGTCTTCGACCTGTCTGGCCCCGTGCAGCACAGCGTCTTCACCTTGAGCGCACCGGATCGTCTGGTTATCGACATCAATGGTGCGACCCTGGCCGCGCCATTGAACGTGGCCACCTCCAACACGCCGATCAGCAGCGTGCGTTCGGCACAACGTACCCCGACCGACCTGCGCGTGGTGGTCGACCTGAAAAAGTCGGTTACCCCAAAAAGCTTCACCTTGGCGCCCAATGCCCAGTACGGCAATCGCCTGGTGGTCGACCTGTACGACCAGGAAGCCGACGCCATTGCAGCCAGCGCGCCACCTCCTGCCCCGACCCCGGTACAAACACCTGCGACCACGCCTGCGGTGCCGGTAAGCCCGGCCCAGCCTGCCATCAAGCTGCCACCGGTGCCGAGCGGCAAGCGTGAAATCGTTGTGGCCATCGATGCCGGTCACGGTGGCGAAGACCCCGGTGCATCCGGTTCGCGTGGCCAGCATGAAAAAGACATCGTGCTGCAGATCGCCAAGGAACTGCAGCGCCAGATCAACAGCGAACGCGGCTTCCGGGCGGAGCTGACCCGCACTGGCGACTACTTCATTCCACTGCGTAAACGCACGGAAATCGCCCGCAAGAAGGGCGCCGACCTGTTCATTTCGATCCACGCCGACGCCGCGCCGTCGCGTGCGGCCTTTGGCGCCTCGGTATTTGCCCTGTCCGACCGCGGCGCCACTTCCGAGACTGCGCGCTGGCTGGCCGACACGGAAAACCGCTCCGACCTGATCGGTGGTGCGGGTAACGTCAGCCTCGACGACAAGGACCGTATGCTCGCGGGGGTGCTGCTCGACCTCTCCATGACCGCCACGCTCAGCTCCAGCCTCAATGTGGGGCAGAAAGTGCTGGGCAACATGGGGCGTGTCACCTCGCTGCACAAACAGCGCGTGGAACAGGCCGGCTTCATGGTGCTGAAGTCGCCGGATATTCCGTCGATCCTGGTTGAAACCGGGTTCATTTCGAATAACAACGAAGCCGCCAAGCTGGCCACTGCGAGCCACCAGCAAGCCCTGGCCCGCTCGATCCACACCGGTGTACGCCAGTACTTCCAGCAGAACCCGCCGCCAGGCACTTATATCGCCTGGCTGCGCGACACCGGCAAGATTGCGGCTGGGCCGCGTGAGCACACCGTCCGGCCTGGCGAAACCCTGGCGATGCTGGCTGTACGCTACCAGGTCAGCGTGGCCAGCCTGCGCAGCACCAACAGCCTCAAGACCGATGAGCTGAAGGTCGGCCAACGCCTTGATGTACCCGCCACGACCCTGGCGGCGCAATAATGAGCGGCGGTTCGCGCATTCAGCTGCTTAGCCCGCGGCTGGCCAACCAGATTGCCGCCGGCGAGGTTGTCGAGCGGCCGGCTTCTGTCGCCAAGGAATTGCTGGAAAACAGCCTGGACTCCGGTGCCCGGCGCATCGATGTGGAAGTGGAGCAGGGCGGCGTCAAGCTGCTGAAGGTACGGGACGATGGCAGCGGTATTTCTGCCGATGACCTGCCGCTGGCCCTGGCGCGTCACGCCACCAGCAAGATTCGTGAGCTGGAGGACCTGGAAGGCGTCATGAGCCTGGGCTTCCGTGGCGAGGCGCTGGCCTCGATCAGCTCGGTGGCGCGTTTGACCATGACCTCCCGTACTGCCAGTGCCAGCGAGGCCTGGCAGGTGGAAACCGAAGGCCGCGACATGACCCCACGGGTGCAGCCAGCGGCGCACCCGGTCGGGACCTCGGTGGAAGTGCGCGACCTGTTCTTCAATACCCCGGCCCGGCGCAAGTTCCTCAAGGCCGAAAAAACCGAATTCGACCACCTGCAGGAAGTGATCCGCCGGCTGGCGCTGGCGCGTTTCGATGTCGGCTTCCACCTGCGCCACAACGGCAAGAGCATCCTCAGCCTGCACGAGGCTCACGACGAAATCGCCCGTGCACGGCGGGTGGGTGCCATCTGCGGCCCTGGTTTCATGGAGCAGGCGCTGCCGATCGACGTCGAGCGCAACGGCCTGCGCCTGTGGGGCTGGGTTGGCCTGCCGACGTTCTCGCGCAGCCAGGCCGACTTGCAGTACTTCTTCGTCAATGGCCGTGCGGTGCGCGACAAGCTGGTCGCCCACGCCGTGCGCCAGGCCTACCGCGATGTGTTGTTCAATGGTCGTCACCCCACGTTCGTGCTGTTCCTGGAGCTGGAGCCCAACGGCGTCGATGTGAACGTGCACCCGACCAAGCATGAAGTGCGCTTCCGCGAAGGGCGCTCGGTGCACGATTTCCTGTATGGCACTTTGCACCGAGCCCTGGCTGATGTTCGCCCGGAAGACCAACTGGCCGCGCCTGCCGCCGTGCCCGAGCTGGCTCGCCCCACTGGCCAGCAGGCTGGTGAGTTCGGCCCCCAGGGTGAAATGCGCCTGGCCTCGCCGGTGCTCGAACAGCCGCGAGCCCCGCAACAGTCATTTTCCAATGGCGGCAGTGGCGCCGGTTACCAGTACCAGTACACCCCGCGTCCTTCGCAGCCGCTGCCGGCCGCCGAGGCGCAGGCGGTGTATCGCGAGTTCTACAAGCCGTTGGACAACGGTGCCGCAGCTGCGACGGCCTTGCCCGAAAGCCAAGGTGACATTCCCCCGCTTGGCTACGCGCTGGCGCAGCTCAAGGGTATCTACATCCTGGCCGAGAATGCCGTCGGCCTGGTGCTGGTGGACATGCACGCCGCCCATGAGCGGATCATGTACGAGCGGCTCAAGGTGGCCATGGCCAGCGAGGGCCTCAGTGGCCAGCCGCTGCTGGTGCCGGAAACCCTGGCCCTGAGCCAGCGTGAGGCCGACTGTGCCGAAGAGCATGCTCAGTGGTTCCAGCGCCTGGGCTTCGAATTGCAACGCCTGGGCCCCGAGACCTTGGCGGTTCGCCAGATCCCGGCCTTGCTCAAGCAGGCCGAGGCCAACCGCCTGGTGCAGGACGTGCTGGCCGACTTGATGGAATACGGCACCAGCGACCGTATTCAGGCGCACCTCAACGAACTGCTCGGTACCATGGCCTGCCATGGCGCCGTGCGCGCCAACCGGCGCCTGGCAATTCCCGAGATGAACGCCCTGCTGCGCGACATGGAAAACACCGAGCGCAGCGGCCAGTGCAACCATGGCCGTCCCACCTGGACCCAGATGGGCCTGGACGACCTGGACAAACTCTTCCTGCGCGGTCGATGAAATGAGCAGCAAGCCCCCTGCAATATTCCTGATGGGCCCGACGGCGGCCGGCAAGACCGACCTGGCCATCGAGCTGACCAAAGTGCTGCCCTGTGAACTGATCAGCGTCGATTCGGCACTGGTCTACCGGGGCATGGACATCGGCTCGGCCAAACCCTCGAAAGAAATCCTCGCCGCCCACCCGCACCGGCTGATCGACATTCGTGACCCGGCCGAGAGCTATTCGGCCGCACAGTTCCGTGCCGATGCCTTGGAGGCCATGGCCGAGATCACTGCGCGCGGCAAGATCCCGTTGCTGGTCGGCGGCACCATGCTCTATTACAAGGCGTTGATCGATGGCCTGGCCGACATGCCGGCGGCCGATGCCGCAGTGCGCGCCGAGCTGGAAGCCCAGGCCGAAGCCTTGGGGCTGGCCGAGTTGCACCGTCAACTGGCCGAGGTCGACCCGGTGTCGGCGGCGCGCATCCACCCCAACGACCCGCAGCGGCTGATCCGGGCGCTGGAGGTATACCGGGTGAGCGGCGAGAGCATGACGGCCCATCGTCAACGTCAATTCGCGGAAAGTCGCGGCGCAGACGCAGGCGCTGGCGGACATTTGCCCTATACTGTCGCCAGTTTGGCGATTGCTCCTACAGATCGTCACATTTTGCATCAGCGAATTGCGTTACGATTTTCGCAGATGCTGGAACAGGGCTTCGTTGAGGAGGTCCGATCGCTGCGAGCCAGAAGTGACTTGCACGCCGGGCTGCCGTCTATACGGGCAGTGGGTTATCGGCAAGTCTGGGATTACCTGGACGGCAAGCTGACTGAGAATGAGATGCGTGAACGCGGTATCATTGCTACTCGGCAGCTGGCCAAACGGCAGTTCACCTGGTTGCGTGGCTGGCCTGAAGTGCACTGGCTTGACAGCCTGGCCTGCGACAATCTGTCCCGCACCTTGAAATACCTTGGGGCCATCTCCATATTGAGCTGAGTCCCTGCTGATTGCCGTCTATTCTTGCGAAGGGGCGGCCTAATTTATCGATTTTATTGATTTTCTATTATTTATCCTTACAGGAGTGCGGCATATGTCAAAAGGGCATTCGCTACAAGACCCTTACTTGAACACCTTGAGAAAAGAAAAGGTCCCGGTATCCATCTACCTGGTCAACGGTATCAAGCTGCAGGGTTCGATCGAATCGTTCGACCAGTTCGTGGTTCTGCTGAAGAACACCGTCAGCCAGATGGTCTACAAGCACGCCATTTCGACCGTGGTTCCGGCCCGTCCGGTCCGCCTGCCAAGCCCGACCGATGGCGAGCACGGCGACAGCGAGCCAGGCAACGCCTGATAGGAGCCTGCATTGTTCTTTGAGCGCCACGGTGGTGGTGAGCGAGCGTTGCTCGTTCACTTGGAAGGTCAGAACCCTGAGGCGCGCGAAGACCCGCAGGAGTTTCAGGAGTTGGCATTGTCGGCCGGTGCCGACATCGTCTCGCTGGTCACGGTGACAAGGCATCAGCCTTCCGCCAAATACCTGATTGGCAGTGGCAAGGTCGAGGAATTGCACGACCTGGTCCATGCCGAGCAGGTAGACCTGGTGATTTTCAATCACACCCTCACGCCCAGTCAGGAGCGCAACCTTGAACGTGTGTTCGAGTGTCGTGTGCTCGACCGTACCGGGCTGATCCTCGATATCTTCGCCCAACGGGCGCGTACCCATGAAGGCAAGCTGCAGGTCGAACTGGCCCAGCTGGAGCACATGAGCACGCGGCTGGTGCGCGGCTGGACTCACCTTGAGCGACAGAAAGGTGGTATCGGCCTGCGCGGCCCGGGTGAAACGCAGCTCGAAACCGACCGCCGACTGTTGCGGGTGCGCATACGCCAGATCAAGTCACGCCTGGAGAAAGTGCGCAGCCAGCGCGAGCAGGCGCGGCGTGGGCGCAAGCGTGCGGATATTCCGTCCGTGTCGCTGGTGGGTTACACCAACGCCGGCAAGTCCACACTGTTCAACGCCCTGACCGAGTCCGAGGTGTACGCTGCGGACCAGCTGTTCGCCACCCTCGACCCGACCCTGCGCCGGCTCGAGCTCAATGACCTGGGGCCAATCGTGCTGGCCGACACCGTGGGCTTCATTCGCCACCTGCCGCACAAGCTGGTCGAGGCATTTCGGGCTACGCTCGAAGAGTCGAGCAACTCCGACCTGTTGCTGCATGTGATCGACGCCCATGAGCCAGAGCGCATGGAGCAGATCGAGCAGGTGCTGGCCGTGTTGGGCGAGATTGGCGCTGAAGGCTTGCCGATCCTCGAGGTGTATAACAAACTCGACCTGCTCGAAGATGTCGAGCCACAGATCCAGCGCAATGCCGATGGCAAGCCGGAACGGGTCTGGGTATCGGCACGCGATGGGCGTGGCCTGGAGCTGGTTGGCCAGGCGGTTGCCGAGTTGCTGGGGGATGATCTGTTTGTCGGTACCCTGTGCCTGGAGCAGCGTTTTGCCCGCTTGCGCGCGCAATTCTTTGCCCTGGGTGCCGTGCAGAGTGAAGAGCATGATGAAGAAGGGCGCAGCCTGCTGAGCGTGCGACTGCCCATGGTCGAACTGAATCGCCTGGTCAGCCGCGAAGGCATGGAGCCGCAAGTGTTTGTCGAGCAACACACTTTGCAATAAATGCTCGTCGAGGTC
>NZ_BCBQ01000057.1:0-41323 GCF_001320885.1 Pseudomonas sp. NBRC 111140 | reverse complement strand
ATCAGCAGTTTCATGCACTGTCCATAATCTGAAGGTTTGTGCCTACCCTGTGGGAGCGGGCGATGCGGTGGCTGAAATGATACGTGACGATGCGCCGGCTCGCCCAAGCTGACAAAGTTGTAATCTTCCCGTCAGGTAGCTGCCAGTCGCCCCTGACTAAGGTGGCACTCTCTCGTTGTGTATTCCCGGAGTCATCATGAAGCGCCTGTTCATTGCCGCCACCCTTGCCCTGGCCAGCCTGCCGACCTTTGCCGGCGAGGCGCAAACCTTCGCCTTTGGCGAGCCGGCTGCAGCGGCCAAGGCCACCCGCACGGTCAACGTGGTGCTCAAGGACATTGCTTTCGAGCCCAAGAGCCTGCAGGTAAAAGCCGGCGAGACCGTGCGCTTCGTGCTGGTCAACGAGGGCAAGCTGCCACACGAGTTCAACCTGGGCGACAAGGCCATGCATGCCGAACACCAGAAGGAAATGGTCGCCATGCAAGGCAAGATGTTCACCGAGGCCATGAACCACGAAGGCATGGACCACGGTCAGATGGCGAACCACGGGCAAATGATGGGTCACGGCGGTGGCCATGGCCACGGTGGTGGCAACACCGTGCTGGTAATGCCCGGCCAGCGTGCCGAGCTGACCTGGACCTTCCGTAAGTCGGCACCCATCGAGTTTGCCTGCAACGTGCCGGGGCATTACCAGGCCGGCATGGTCGGGGCATTGACCATCGAGTGACTGGCCCTGCAAGGCGGGGTGCAAAACCGGTAGACTAAGGGCAATTTCGAACCTGTAGGTCAGTTTCCATGCATCCCGCTGCCGAACACTCCCCGCTGGGCAAATCCAGCGAATACATCGCCACCTACTCCCCGGAGCAGCTGTTCCCGATCCCGCGTACTGCCAAGTGGGCCGAGCTGGGCGTCACTGCACAGACCTTGCCCTGGCAGGGCGTGGATTACTGGAACTGTTTCGAGCTGAGCTGGCTGCTGCCTTCGGGCAAGCCTGTGGTGGCGATCGGCGAGTTCGCCATCCCGGCCGATTCGCCGAACATCATCGAGTCCAAGTCGTTCAAGCTGTACCTCAACTCACTGAACCAGACAGTGTTCGCCTCGCTGGGCGAGTTGCAGGCATGCCTGGAGAAAGACCTGTCCGCCGCTGCCGGCAAGCCTGTGGGCGTGAAGGTGCGCACCTTGGCCGAAGTTGAAGCCCAGGGGGTGGTAGCGTTGCCGGGGCAGTGCATCGATGCGTTGGACGTGGCCATCAGCAACTACGAGCAGCCGCAGCCAGAGCTGCTGCGCTGCAACCCGGCGCAGGTGGTGGAAGAAACCCTGCACAGCCACCTGCTCAAGTCCAATTGCCCGGTCACTGGCCAGCCGGACTGGGGCAGCGTGGTGGTCGAGTACAAGGGCAGGGCGCTGGACCACGGCAGCCTACTGACTTACCTGGTCAGCTTCCGCCAGCATGCCGACTTCCACGAACAATGCGTGGAGCGAATTTACCTGGACTTGAAGAACCTGCTGCAGCCAGAGCATTTGACGGTGTATGCGCGCTATGTGCGCCGCGGTGGGCTGGACATCAACCCGTACCGCAGTACCGGGGTAATCAAACCGGATAACAAGCGTTTGGTTCGGCAGTAAGTTCAAGGAATGCGGGGGCCGCTTTGCGGCCCCGCTACTTCAGATACCCATGCTGTGCAGCGAGTTGGCGATGCTGCGCAAGGTAGCGGTGAGGTCAGGGTGGTCGGCCTCGAAGCGCTCGATCGCCAGGTTCACCCCGTCCACCAGGTTATTGTCGGGCGTGGCTTCTTCGAGTTTCAGTTGCGCCTCGATCTGGCGCGCTTCTTCGTGCAACGCGGCCAGTTCGTCTTCCGAAAGCGGTACGTTGCGGTCCAGTTGCTCGCGCAAGCTGTTCAGGCGCTCTTGCAATTCGCGGGCAGGCATTGGCATTTCTCCATCAAGGGCTTGGCAAGCCATGGACCTCAGCGAAGCGGCAAAGGTTCTGGCCTTTCTTCAGCGTAATCCACCTGTCGCCGATTTGCATGATCCGCGTCAAAGGTGCTGTATCAGGGTTTTTCACCCTTGCGCCGGCGCTGGGCGATGTCCTGCAGGCAGGTGTCCAGCGCTTCCAGGTGGTCGATCACCGAATGCACGCCCAAGCTGAACAGCTCCAGCGTGGCCTTGCCGCGGGCCTGGTCCTGTTCCTTTGGGGTCATGCCTTGCCATTGCTCGGAGCCTCGGTCACAGAACGGGCTGCAGGCTGCCAGGCCAACCGTCCATAGCCCCGCGTTCAAGCCTGACTGCAGCAAGCGCGGGTCACCACTCACCAGCACGCAGCCGTCCAGGCGTTCGCTGTCCAGGGTCATCAGCGCCTGCCAGCAGGCGTTTGGCGCCGGCCAGCGCACGCCGTTGACCGAATGCCCTGGCAGCCAGGCGGGCAACACATGGGCCAGGCGCTTGCTTTGCGTGCTATTGAGGTCATCCAGCCAGATGCAGGGCACCTGGCGCTGGCGCAGGCTGGCGAGGGTGGCCAGAGCGCCGGGGGCGGGCGAGGGTGCGCCATTGGTGGCCTGCACCAGGCAGCCGCGCAAGCCGAACAGCACAGCAGTGAAGGCGGGTGCAGCGTCCATGGCAACTTCCCCCAAATAGTCCGCAGGCTATGCGCTGATTGTTACCGCACTGTGACATCGGTCATTGCGCAACAGTTGTTCACAAAATATTGAGCAAAAATGTGTAAAGCTGTTTATCAGCCCGCAAGCCTCTATACTGCCGCCTTGATAGCAGCGCGCCTGTCGCGCTTGCGGCCGAGAAATTCGATGGAGAAACATCTATGCGTAGGATCGGTGCCAGTGTGATCGAACGAGTCACCCAGGCCTGTGTCTGCGCCAGCATGCTGCTGGCGCCCGTGGCAGCTACCCAGGCCGCCACCGAGGAAGATCCCTGGGAAGCGGTCAACCGCCCGATCTTTCGCTTCAACGATACGGTCGACACTTATGCCCTCAAGCCATTGGCCAAGGGCTACCAGGCTGTCACCCCGCAGTTTCTTGAAGATGGCATTCACAACATCTTCCGCAACCTGGGCGACGTGACCAACCTGGCCAACAACCTGCTGCAGCTCAAGCCCCACGCGGCGGGCGTGGATACTGCGCGGTTGATCGTCAACACCACCTTTGGCCTGGGTGGCTTCTTCGATGTGGGTACCAAGATGGGCCTGCAGCGCAGCGACGAAGACTTCGGCCAGACACTGGGCTACTGGGGCGTGCCAAGCGGCCCGTACGTGGTCATTCCGCTGCTGGGCCCAAGCACCGTGCGTGACGGTGTGGCCAAGTACCCGGACACCTACACCGAACCCTACCGCTACATCGACCACGTGCCGACGCGCAACTCGATCTTCGCCCTGGACGTGATCGACACCCGCGCCAGCCTGCTCTCGGCCGAGAAGCTGATTCAGGGTGACAAGTACATCTTCATTCGCAATGCTTACCTGCAGAACCGCGAGTTCAAGGTCAAGGATGGCGAGGTCGAAGACGACTTCTAATCGGTGAGCTTGGGGCCGCTGTGCGGCTCCAGGTTCAATGCATGGCCAGAATCCGCAACCCGAACTTTTGTTGCCCGCCCGGCTGGTCGGCAATCCATACCACTTCGGTGCTGGCATGCAGCCCCTTGAGCGCCGGGTGGTCGGAGTCGATCCGTACCTCGATCCGATCCCCCACCGCAAAGCGCTGCGGCGCCTGTAACTGCATGCCGCCGCTGGACAGGTCCAGGCACACCGCCGCAATTACCAGGCCTTCGTGCAAAAGGCTGACTTCGGTATCGATACGCATGCGAATGAAGTCGCGTTTCTCGCTGTGGCTGGAGGGCGTGTGGGGCATGCTGCATCCTTCCCATCGGGTTGCGCTGGTCGACTTTCTTATAACTCCCGGTGATTTGCCCTGTAAAGAGCGACAAGGTCGACCCTTGCATGCTTGAAACCCCTGGCGGATGGGAGTACCGTCTGCGCCTTACAAGGTACCTCTGACAGTTGCCGGGCAAGTGTTCTTGTCCTACAACTCAAGTAGAGTGTGACTATAAAGAATTCCCGTAGCTGGCCGTCTGCCTTGCCGACACCGCTGCACCAACCCAAATCGGCGCCGTTCGCCCACATGCAGAAAACCAGTGCAACGCTGCTGATCATCGATGACGACGACGTGGTCCGTGCGAGCCTCGCCGCCTACCTTGAAGACAGTGGCTTCAGCGTCCTCCAGGCCGGCAATGGCCAGCAGGGGCTTCAGGTCTTCGAAGAACACCAGCCCGACCTCGTGATCTGCGATCTGCGCATGCCGCAGATGGGCGGCCTCGAACTGATCCGCCAGGTCAGCGAGCGGGCGCCGCAGTTGCCGGTGATCGTGGTGTCCGGTGCCGGCGTCATGAGCGATGCGGTGGAAGCGTTGCGCCTGGGCGCCGCCGACTACCTGATCAAGCCGCTGGAAGACCTGGCCGTGCTCGAACATTCGGTGCGCCGTGCCCTCGACCGCTCGCGCCTGGTGCTGGAAAACCAGCGCTACCGCGACAAGCTCGAAGCGGCCAACCGTGAACTGGAGGCTAGCCTGCACCTGCTGCAGGAAGACCAGACCGCCGGTCGCCAGGTGCAGATGAACATGTTGCCGGAAAGCCCTTGGGTGGCCGGTGAATTTGCGTTCGAGCACCAGATCATTCCGTCGCTGTACCTGTCGGGTGATTTTGTCGACTACTTCCGCGTGGACGAGCGGCGCATCGCCTTCTACCTCGCCGATGTTTCCGGGCATGGCGCGTCGTCGGCCTTTGTCACGGTACTTTTGAAATTCATGACCACGCGGCTCATGTTCGAGCTCAGGCGCAGCAAGATGCGCGAGTTCAAGCCGTCGGAAGTGCTCAGTCACATCAACCGCGGCCTGATCAATAGCAAGCTGGGCAAGCACGTAACCATGGTCGGTGGGGTGATCGACGAAGAGTCTGGTCTGTTGACCTACGCCGTCGGCGGCCACTTGCCGCTGCCCGTGCTGCATACCCCCGAGCACACTCGCTACCTGGAAGGCCGTGGCCTGCCGGTGGGGCTGTTCGATGAGGCCACCTACCAGGACTTGGTCGTGGAGCTGCCCCCGCAGTTCAGCCTCAGCCTGATGTCCGATGGCATTCTGGACCTTTTGCCGGGTGATACGCTCAAAGATAAAGAAGCCGCCTTGCCGGAAATCGTCAAGGCAGCAGGTGGCAGCCTGGATGGGCTGCGTCAACGATTTGGATTGGCTACGCTTGGGGAGATGCCGGATGATATCGCCCTATTGGTGTTGAGCAGGAACCTTCAATGAGTACCGGTAGAATCCAGTTCGCCGAGCAGAGCGGTACCTTCGTACTGAAATTCGTCGGTGAAGTGCGCCTGACCCTGTGTTCGGCGCTGGATGCGACGATCGAGAAGATTTTCACCGCGCTGAACTTCTCGGCGATTGTCATCGACCTGACCGAAACCGAAAGTATCGACAGCACCACCCTGGGCCTGCTGGCCAAGCTGTCGATTCTGTCGCGGCAAAAAGTGGGCCTGCTGCCGACCGTGGTCACCACCAACCCGGACATTTCCCGGCTGCTGCAGTCGATGGGCTTCGATCAGGTGTTCAACATCGTCGATCGACCGATACCGTGCCCCGAATGCCTGACTGACCTGCCGTCGCAGGACCAGAACGAAGATGTGGTGCGTTCCAAGGTGCTGGAGGCGCACAAGATTCTCATGGGCCTGAACGACTCCAACCGTGAAGCCTTCCATGACCTGGTCAATGCGCTGGAGCGCAGCTGATCTGTAGCCTGTCCTAGCCCTTTAGCGGGTATACGCACAAAAGGGCCGGTACAGGCTTTAGGGCCTTCTCTGCACTACTCTCGGCCGACAAACTCGGTCGCCTTACCCCCGCCTGCATCCAGCTGAAACACCCGCGCAGGCCGCCCCTGTTCATCGAAGAACACTTGCCCCAACCCTGCGCCGTTCCATAACCGCTCCCCAGCCTTGCTGTGGCTGGGCGTACGCGGCACCACTTCCATCTCGCGACGCTTGGTAAACCAGTTGAGCGGCGAGCGTGGCGCATACAGCCAGCGGTTGAGCCGATCGAGCACGTCCAGCAAGCGCCGGGGGAACTCGTTCTTGATCCCGCTGCTGGTCACCTGCCACAAATGCGGGCTGCGCTGGCGATGGCGGATCAGTACTTCATAGACGAACGAGTAATGCACATCTCCAGACAGCACCACGTAGTGCCCCGGTGTGCGCGAGTGGCGGAAGATGTTCAGGATGACCTGCGCCGCACCGCGGTGGGCCATCCAGTTTTCGGCATCCACCAGCAGCGGGTAGCCCAGCCAGCTGAACACCTTCTGCACCGTTTCTATCAGCTTTACACCGAAAATTGGCGCAGGCGACACGATGATTGCTGACGGGTGGTCAAGCAGCGCTTGCTGCAGTTCGCTCAGCGCCTCCCAATCGAGCAGGCCGGATGGCTTTGCCAGGTTGCTCTCGCTACGCCAGCGACGGGTGCGGGTGTCCAGTACCAGCAGTGGTGGTTCTGTGGGCAGGCTGTACTGCCAGCCCTGAAAGCGCAGCAGCTCGCCGATCAGCTCATCCTGGTTCTGGCGGGTCAATGCCTGGCATTGCTCGATCAGCGGGTTGCACCCGTCCGGGTTGTTACCCCAGGCCTGGCAGAGCAGGTAGCCGAGCAGGGCATTGCCGATGATTCTTCGCGAGAACGGGTGGCCGTAGGCGGTTTCTTCCCATTGCGCCGAGAGGTTCCAGTCGTCGGTGATGTCATGGTCGTCAAAGATCATCAGGCAGGGCAGGTGGGCCATCACCCGCGCCACCTGGCCGAGGTTGTCGGCAAATCCCTGGACCAGCGGCAGCTCCTGTTGGTAACGGGCTTGATGCTCGTCGCTGAGCCCGCTGGGCATGCCCATGTTCACCAGCTGCCAGGGTACTGGCGACCATACCAGCAGGTACATGGCCATGACTTCGGCGAAGGTCACCAGATGGTTGTCGGCGTTGCTGGACGAGAAGATCGGCTTGCGCTTGCCGCCAAAAAAGCGTTCGCGCAGGGTGTCGTTCAGTGCTTGCGCCGGTAGCAGGTCGGCGCGGTGGTAGTAGCTGGCCGGGTGCTGGTAAAGCGCCTGGCTGTCGGCCACCACCGCGCCCTCCAGCTGCTCTTCGAACAGGCCCAGGCGCGTGATCAGGCTATGGATGGCGCGCAGCATGGGGCCGGCGACATCGTCGGCATACACCTGGTCGCCGCTCATCAGCAGCACGGCGGGGCGGTCTTCGGGCCTTGCGCAGCCCTGTAGCAGGCGGTCGGCGCAAAGCAGGCCGTCGGCCGCGGGGTGATGCGGCTTGCGGCAGGAACCGTGCAGCAAGTGGTCGAGGCGCTCGCGCAGTACCAGGTTTGGGCGCTGGGTGCCGGGGTAGAGCAGGTGCGGTGCCCAGCCCGCGATGCCCTGGCCGTTGATGATCAGGTCGTAGTCCAGCAGTTGGTTGCAGGGCAAGGGGCGGGCGAAGTGGATGTCCAGCAGATGAATGAATGCATGCTGGCCGGCCACGACCACTTGGCAATCGACCTGGGCTTCGCTGGTCGGGCAGATGAATTCGGGTTGCAGCGGTTGGGTAGCGACCAGCCAAATGGCCAGGCGCTGCGGTTCCAGGCGGCGCAGTACCGGGCCGGCGAGTACGAGGGGCAAGGAGGTAGAGGAGGTCATCGACAGCTCGGGTGGCTATACACAACTAAGGCCAGGCAAAACAAAACGGGCGGAAAATGCTGAACACTTCCCGCCCGTCGGGCAAACCAGAACTGTATCAGGCCTTTTCAGCCATCAACTTCTCCAGCTTCTCCTGGTCCCGCGCAAACTGGCGAATACCCTCGGCCAGCTTCTCGGTGCCCATGGCATCTTCATTCATTGCCCAGCGGAACTGGCTTTCGTTCAACGGCTGCTTGGCTTCACCGGCATTGCCTGGCTTCAGCACCTGCGGCAGTTCGCCCTGGTCATCGCTAAGCTGCTGCAGCAGTTCCGGGCTGATGGTCAGGCGGTCGCAGCCGGCCAGTTGCTCGATCTGGCCGATATTACGGAAGCTGGCGCCCATGACCACGGTGTTGTAGCCATTGGCCTTGTAGTAGTTGTAGATACGCGTGACCGACTGCACGCCCGGGTCCTCGGCGCCGACGTAGTCCTTGCCGGTGCTTTTTTTGTACCAGTCGTAGATACGGCCCACGAACGGCGAAATCAGAAACACCCCGGCATCGGCGCAGGCCTGGGCCTGGGCGAAGGAGAACAGCAGGGTGAGGTTGGTCTGGATGCCTTCCTTCTCCAGCTTCTCGGCGGCGCGAATGCCTTCCCAGGTGGAGGCCAGCTTGATCAGCACTCGGTCTTTTGGCACACCGGCCGCCTCGTAAAGGGCGATCAACTGGCGAGCCTTGTTCAGCAGGGCCGGCTCATCGAACGACAGGCGTGCATCAACCTCGGTGGAGATACGCCCTGGGATGACCTTGAGAATGCCCGAGCCCACGGCCACGGCAAACTTGTCGCAGGCCAGGTCGACATCACCCTTGGCGTCGGCCTTCACTTGCTTGAGCAGGTCGGCGTAGCCTGGGATGGCAGCGGCCTTTAGCAGCAAGGACGGGTTGGTGGTGGCATCGACCGGCTTCAGGCGGGTGATGGCGTCCAGGTCCCCGGTGTCGGCGACCACGGTGGTGAACTGCTTGAGTTGTTCCAGCTTGGAGGTCATGGGCGTGCTCTGTCCTGTGCATTTACTCGACATTACCCGAGCCCCGACAGCCGCTCAAGGGCCTCGGAGCCCTGCGGGCCAGCTGCGGGAGCGGGCTTGCCCGCGAAGGGCTGTACGAAGGGTGAAGTTTCGAGTCGCAAGCAAGCCTGAGGTTCCCTCGCCCTTGGGGTCACCGCCCCTGCAACAACTCCACCGCCTGATCAAACACCGCCAGCGGCTCTGCCGCCTTGTGGATGTCCGCCGACAGTAGTTGGCGGAAACGCCGCGCGCCTTTGAACCCTTGGGCCAGCCCCAGAATATGCCGGGTAACGTGGTGCATCGCGCCACCGCTTTCCATGTGCGCCACGATATAAGGCCGCAACTGCGCCAACGCCTCGCTACGGCTGACCACCGGCGCATCGCTGGCAAACAGCTGCTGGTCCACTTCGGCCAGCAGATAAGGGTTGTGATACGCCTCACGCCCCAGCATTACGCCATCGAAGGTTTCAAGGTGCTTCTGGCATTCGTCCAGGGTCTTGATCCCGCCGTTGAGCACGATCTCCAGGTCCGGGAAGTCCGCCTTCAACTGCGCGGCCACGTCATAGCGCAGGGGTGGAATTTCGCGGTTTTCCTTCGGCGACAGCCCCTCCAGAATGGCGATACGCGCATGCACGGTGAAGCTCCGGCAGCCGGCCTCGCGCACCTGGCCGACGAAGTCGCACAGCTCGGCGTAGCTGTCGCGGCCATTGATGCCAATGCGGTGCTTCACCGTCACCGGGGTCGACACCGCATCACGCATGGCTTTCACGCAGTCGGCCACCAGCGCCGGGTGAGCCATCAGGCAGGCGCCGATCATGTTGTTCTGCACCCGGTCGCTCGGGCAGCCGACGTTCAGGTTGACCTCGTCGTAGCCAGCGTCTTCGGCCAGGCGCGCACAAGCGGCCAGGTCGGCCGGCACACTGCCGCCCAGTTGAAGGGCCAGCGGGTGCTCGGAGGCATCGTGACGCAGGAAACGCTGGGCGTCGTTGTGCAACAGGGCGCCGGTGGTGACCATTTCGGTGTAGAGCAGGGTTTGCTTGGAGAGCAGGCGCAGGAAGAACCGGCAGTGGCGGTCTGTCCAGTCCATCATAGGTGCAACGCTGAAGCGGCGTGACGGCTCAGGGCGCGTGGTTTGTGGCTTGGAGCCTGATTTTGCGGTCATTTCGTTCAACGTGTTTTGTACCAATTTTTCGGGGATTTTGGGGCGTTTTACCAAGCGCTTGGTGCAATGTACCAAGCGAGTCAGGACGTGTACCAATTCTCATGGCAACCATCAGACCCCGCAAGAAGGCAGACGGTACGATCAGGTATACGGCTTAGATTCGCATCAACTGCGATAGGGTAGGCAGTCTACCAAGAGAGCCAGTCGTTCGCCCGTAAACAAGCCGCTGTGGCTTGGGCGAAGCGACGGTAACCGAGTTGGCTGAACCAGATGCTATCGAGGGTGCGAACCGGGTAGGGCACATGGCGCAGCACTAATGTAACACTGCCTAGAACCTGTTCGCCGAGTGCACGATCAACGCCTAGGGCTTCAAGGTCGGCCTCAATGGCGAGTACCGGATAGAAAGCGTTGAGCAGGTGTTCGTGGTCAGCGGGTGGGCCACAGCCGTGGGACGCAATGGCGGCAAGAAGGGTATGGCCAAGTCCTCGGGCAAAAAAAGAAAGTCGAAACGCCGCTCAAGGTTAAGCAGCTCTGATCCAAGGGCTATCACAGTCCAACGGCTACAACAGATCCTCCCCAACGCCGGCCGCAAAGCTAGTGTTTTTGTTCCTGGCCTCAACGCGACAATGGGCAAGTACTCGATCATCACGCCCAAGCGTATGGCGGCATGCCCGTGTCGGCCATTAGTCTGGCCAACTGCTGTATGTGCGTGAGCTCGGTAACGATGCCTACTTGGCCAAGTACGACACTGGCCGCTTGGCGCAGCGCCTCGGCAACACGCCGCAGGCGGATGGTGATGGCCAGCGGTACCGTGGCCGTGGGCTGATTCAGATCACCGGGCGTGATAACTACGAAGCCTGCAGTGAGGCACTGTTCGGTGACAGTCGCTTGCTCAATACACCGGACCTGCTCGAGCAGCCGGTCTACGCGTCGCTGTCAGCCGGGTGGTTTTGGCAGCGTGCGGGCCTCAATAGCCTTGCTGACAAGGTGGCACAGGCCGATGACTCGGTTTTCGAGTCGATCACCCGCCGCATCAATGGTGGCCTGAATGGCTTGAAAGATCGCCAGGCGCTCTACAAGCGAGCGCTTGAGGTGCTGCAGTAATGTCGCTGAATTGGCGTATCGCCTTGTTAGCTGCTGCGCTCGGGCTCTATGTCGGTGGCCGAGGTGCCTGGGTGTGGCAGGCCAGCGAGTACGGTCGCCAGCTTGCGGATCAGTCGGCTGATTACATTCGGCAATTGGCTGATAAAGATCGAGCCTATGGTCGCGAGCGTGAAGAGGCTGCAGCTGCAGCTCTGGATCAGTTGGCGGAGCAGAAGGCTCAGCGACAGGCACTGGAAGAGCGCCTGCAGGAGCAGGGCAAAACACATTGGCAGGAGATGAACGATGCTCAAAAAACTCAAGCTCGCCTGCGTGACAGGCTTGCTACCGCTGATCTGCGGTTGTCAGTCCTTGTCGACGCCGGAGCCTTTGCCGCCCCGGGTTGTGACGGTGGGGTGCGAGAAACCACCGGCACCGGAAGCCTGGTACATGGCGCCGTACGCGCCCAACTTGACCGAGCGCATTCTCAACGAATTGTCGCCATCACCGACGACGGCGACCGGGGGCTGATCGCACTGCAGGCCTGTCAGGCCTACGTCCGCGAAGTCACCAAGTAGTAAAGAGGCGAGCCGGGAGGATGCGCCAACATCCAGCCCGGCCCACCGAACCCGCAGACCCTTCCTGCAAGTCCAGCCGTGGCCTCTGCCTTGTGCACAAAGCGCGGCGAGCCTAACACCTGTTTATCCATACAGTAAAGACTTGCATACCTATGACCTCTCCAATCATTCCCTGGATGGGTGGCAAACGCCGCCTGGCCGACCGCTTGATCCCCCTCTTTCCCCCTCATGAATGCTATGTCGAAGTCTTCGCCGGCGGTGCCGCGTTGTTCTTCATGCGGCCCCAGCCCGCTCCTGTGGAGGTGCTAAACGATCTCAACGGTGACCTGGTCACCCTTTATCGCGTTGTGCAGAACCACCTGGAGGAGTTCGTGCGCCAGTTCAAATGGGCGCTCAGCTCTCGGCAGATCTTTGAGTGGCAGAAGATGACGCGTCCTGAAACCCTGACCGATATTCAGCGAGCGGCGCGGTTCTTCTACCTGCAGCAGCATGCTTTCGGTGGCAAGGTCACAGGGCAGACGTTCGGTACCGCAACCACCGGACCGGCCATCAACCTGTTGCGCATCGAGGAGAATCTGTCTGCGGCGTGGCAGCGTCTCGCCGGCACCTACGTCGAGAACCTGTCCTGGCTCGACTGCGCCGAGCGCTACGATAGAGCGCACACCTTCTTCTACATGGACCCGCCTTACTGGCAGACCGTCGGCTACGGTGTGGAGTTTCCGTTTGAGGAGTACGAACGCATTGCCGAGTTTATGCGCCGGTGCAAGGGTAGGGTTATGGTCAGCATCAACGACCACCCGGACATTCGGCGAGCATTCGACGGCTTCCACTTTGAGTGCTTGGATATCCGTTACAGCACTACTAATCAGCGCAATTGTAAGGCGGAGGTGTCTGGTGAACTGGTGGTCATGAATTGGCAACCCGCTGAGCTTGGTCAATTGTTGCTTTAGGATACGTACGGCCAGCTCCCAGCAAGGCTGGCCCTATGCATGCTTCTGCAAAAAATTAAGGGACTAGCTCATGCAGCGCATTTTGAGCACCGACTGCTGTCTTGCCAGGTAAAGAAGTGTGCTCGACTAGAGTGAAGTCGGAAGCTTTAACTGGTGCGAACGGATCGCTATTCAGAGTGATATGGTAATGCTCAAGGCGTGAGCCAAACTTTCCTAGCGCAATTCCAGTCATGGATGAAGCTCCGGCGGCAGCCAAAAATGCCGCGGCCACTCCGAATGATAGGCCGTAAGTTGTACAGTCGTCGATAATGATTACATCCTTCCCTCTAATTGATTGAGCATAGCTAGGGTTCAGATGAAGGGTTGTTACTTGAGAGGTGGGGTCAGTTCGGTCCCCGCCTTGCCCTTTTGAACGTTTGGGAGAAGCTGTGTGACGTATGAACAGAGGCTCGCTCCGATCAGCGTAACGAACGCGTGAAACTGTAGTTCGTAAACGATGGGTAAAGTCCGTGAGTACTTCATCGTTAAATTTTGTAGGGTCAGAAGATGGGTAAACCCCAAAAAATACACCCTTTTTCTCGCCTCCCCATTCAAGCAGTAAGGATCTTGAAGTGATTGTTAGTAGAGCATTTAATCGGCCTCCTCCTTGTTTTACTGTATTCGTTACTTTTTGGGAGAAACTTACCTGATCAGCTCCTGCCCCGTAGCTGGATAAATCCGCTAGCGCCCTGACCCCATAACTGGGGCTGTTCCCGGTGAACCACCAGCTTCCGGGCCAGTTGTTAGTGAGTTCAAACACTTCTTTGAGTTCGCTCGCATTCGCGACTTGAATGCCTAGACTTTTGGCTTTGGCATTGTTTGACCAACCTGCTGCGATGAGAATTGCTTGGCCGTTTTTGCCCATCATATAATCTTCGTCTGTGGCTGTAAGGCACAAGAAGTTAGAGGTGGGCATGTTATGTTTTTTGGCGACATCTTTGATGAATTGGCCGCTTTGACGTCCTTTGGCTCGGACGAATACCACTTTTGATAAGTTGAAGGCTTCGTCAAACCAGTTTGGCTTCGGATTGTTGGATACGATGGCCACAGGGTTGTTCTTGTTGGCGATATCTTTCAACGCTTCAACAATGTCGGTATCTGGTTTGGTCGCGGTCTTTAATATTGAGCTGGGTGAAGCGAGGAGTGCCAACATCTACTAGTCCTTTTTGTGTTGTCTGACATGCTTTGCTGCGACGAGTGCTAATTTTTAATTTTTGGAAAAAATGCAAATCGAAGAAGATTTAGAATGTTGGTGGGCATTTCAAATGATTCGGCTCCATATTTAGCCTCGGAGAAAGCAAGCTCGGCACGCAGTGAGTATGTCTTAGGTAGATATACATTGGCAATTTTGCGATTGTATTTGCTAGCAAAGCCCACGGTATGAGCGGTGCCGCTTTTGATTTTCCACTCGACAGGGATCAAAGTGTCGCAGAGAGCCGCCTGGATGCGGTTCCGTCTAACAAAGTTTTCGGCGCTAGATTTCTGATTTGGTAAATATTCAGTTATAACGCAGCCACCGTTATCTATTATTTTCTGGCGAACTTTGTCGGATCCCTTTGGGTAATCAAGAAATATCCCCGTTCCCAGAACCGCTATGGTGGGAATATCGTATCGCACTGACTCAAGGTGAGCCGTTTGATCGATTCCGGCCGCGAGCCCACTGATGGTGGCAAGTTTAAAGTTATTAAGACCTGCTACTAAGGTCTTGGTGAGAAGAATGCCGTCGTCGGTTGGCTCTCGCGTGCCAACTATTGCTATCGAATATCCATGTAGGCAGGCGGGATCTCCCTGAACGAATAACCACTCTGGAGAATCTTTGGTGGCTTTAAGTTTGCGAGGGAAGCCGTCTTCGTTTTTGAATATCAGAGTGGTGCTGTTTCTATTTAGCAGGTGTGCTAGTTCTAACCCTAGACTCCAAAGGTTCTCTTGCGCTAGCGCGAGATCGTTTTGTCCTGATTTTTGAAGAAAATCTTCTGAAATTATTTTCAAAAGATCTTCGTCAGGATTTCGCAAGCTTGAGTTGAAGCCTCTACCGCTTATGGCAATCTTATGTAGGCTCCAGAAGCCAAGTCCCTTAATAGTGCTGAGAGCGAGGAAAGCAATCTTTTCTCTTCGCCAGTGCGTTTGCTCAGCTTCGGATTCCAAAATAGCTTCCATTGAATGTGATCCTGATTGAGTCGGCGCGTTGCGGTCGACCGCCATTTCACAAAGAAGATAGCAGTTGGCAATGATAGGTTCTAGCTTGCTGATGAGTAGGCTCTAACCACCTACCTGCTAGGGATGAGGCTTGGTGGTTGCGCTGGTTTGGCTCTTGAGTCCGGGAAAAACGACCCGCCTTTGGTAGTCTATTGCAGGTTAATTATGGCTGATACTCACGCGCTAGCTCGGCCAATCGCTGGTTGGCTACGGTGTCGACTAAGATCTCTACGCGCTCAATGTCAGAGCGAGCGAGCCTGCGGCCCATATCCAACCCTAGGCAGGCGCCTTGGGGATTGGCCTGCGCGATCAAGCAGATTACAGGACTGCTGGCTGCTTCGATGGATGAGAGAAGCAGGCCAAGGCGGCGCTGAATTTCTGGCGGCAGCAACAGGCCCGGTATCAGTTCCCTTACTCAAGGAGATGATAATCGAGGCGGCAGCGCGGGTCTTTTGTTGACCCGCGACAGTTCATGCCTCTGAGCGGTGGGTGACCAGGGAAGAAAACCAATCCTTCAGCTTCAAGCGCAAATGCAAGTGCTTGCATGCTCACCGTTTTGAGGTGTGCGCCGTGTTCAAGCCGTTGAATGGCCTGAGGGGTAACACCGGATGCTGAGCTCAGTTCCTTAATGCTCCAGCCCAGCAGTTCACGAGCAGTTTGGCAATGGGCGCCTCTGAAACTGAGCGGTAGATGGTCTATGAGCTGAGCGACAGTTGCGATCTGCTGCTCGTCCAAGATGACGACCGGCGGTTGCCGATCATGAAATTGTGAGGTCATGGCGAGGTTACCTGATACTGTATGTATAAACAGTATAGGCGGTGCTGATGCGCTGGCAAATATGGGCTAGGTTTAGGGCAAATTTAGGGCAGAATCGGGGCCGCATTAGGCCGCATTAGGCCGCAATGAGCCTCCGTGCAGCGCGTTGCCGTCAATGATTTAGGGCCTCATGCGGTCTGCCGCGCAATCCGGGCGGGTTCAAATCCCTATCCCTGGTGTAGGGCAAGATCAGGGATAGGCCAGCTCGGCCTTCGTGGGCGAACTTGTCCTTGGGGCAAAAATAGGGCGAACCATGCGCCATTCAATGCCAATCCATGCCCATGCATACACGGATGCCGGGATGAAGAAAGGCGCCCAAGCCCTGATACTGTGGGGGGATGTGTCTCAGCCCCGAGTACCAGAAGAACCAGCTCAATTGATCGGGGTGGCTGTCTGCCAAGCCTGATTATGTGCCTCGATCTTCAGGCGGGCCGTTTCAGCATCTGCACGAATCAGGCTTGTAGGTGCTCGCGCAGCTAAAGCGTTGAAAGATTGTCCCAGGCTCCAGGCTTCTCGCTCGTCAATGATGATCAGGCGATCATGAAGGGATCGCTCTGGTGCGAGTCTAGCTTCTAGCGGGCGCGCTGACGCGTATTGGTGTACCCAATGCTTTACTGCAGGTGGGAACGCTGCTTTTTTGCTGCCCGCATCTGCCAAAATCCGCACGCTGACACCGTCGGGTACCAACACCGCGAAGTCTGTCAGTAGGTTGGCATCGGCGTAGGGGTCGACAAACATGACTGTGTTGCTCGCTCCGCAAAGAATCCTAGATAAAGCAGCGAATGCGGAGAAGGTTTCACCAACAGGTATAAAAGCGCCGCTGCTGGAAGGCGACGCCTGCAGCTCTGCCCGAGCAAGGGCACGATATAGAATAGTAGTCATTCGTTGAACTGCCCCAGCATGGCTGGTCGAGAATTGATAAGAGCTCAAACCTTGCACCGCAACGTTGAACTCCATTGAATCCGCCAGGTTGCCACTTTGCTCCAAGAGCGCAGCAGCTCGCCCGAGCCATCGCTGGCCCTCGGGGGTTTGCCATTGGTTGGTGGTCATGTCGGGCATTGCCACGATAAGGTACCCAAGCTCGTGGTAAAGACGGTCAGGCTCGAAAGGCATAGGAGTGCACCACTTGGTTGGATGAAATAAGTTCGCCCAAGCATCGCATTCAAAGCGGTGGGGTACAAATCCCTTTTCCTAGTCGAGGCTGAGTCACTGCGAATACAGCTCGGTCTTCGTGGGTGTGGCTCAGATTTTTTCGGGCAAAAATGGGGCAAACCATACGCCGTTCAATGCCAATCTATGCTCGCGTGCATGCTGATGCCAGAACGCAAAAAGGCGCCAGGCCCTGAAACTGTGAGGCTTCGGCGCTTTTTCATGTTCTTGCTACAGCACAAGTGGTGTGTGATTGGTACCGCTGGAATTCCTAGGTTGGGCTAGAATCGTGCTCTTTGAAGCCCTGGCCAGCCCGAGGAAGTACAGTATGCTTTCAATGACTCACCCTGCTGTTATGCAGTATGTCCACGAATTGCCAATTGGTCTGCTGCCGTTGATGTTTAAAGGGGATTCTTTGCCGCGTTTGGTTGTGAAGGCTAATAAAGAACTAATATTGGCGGCAAAACTTAAAAAGAAGTTTTCCGTGCATTTGGTACCTTACGACCTATATGGGGTTAATTCGGTCGGCTTTATTGCTGCCTTCTTCGATGATGAGCGGCATCCCTTGATACTTGGAGGGGCGCTAGTGAAGGAGCTGTTTGCCTATGAGTTCTGTCAAGTTTTTCTGTCTAGAGAAGTAAATATACATTTTTTTGACGAGCTTGGGCGAGAGGTACTTGGATACAGGGCGCAGCTTGCGTCATCAGGCGCTCATAGAAGTCTGCTGCAGGACGCTGTAATGCCCAGCGTGGTTGGGCTTAATCAAAGCGCAATACTGAACTTTCTGACAGAGTGGTTTAGTTGTTCTGGGCAAAGCGACGACGATCGCGCTATTAAAGTTGACCTCCTAGAGCCTCTTTATCCTGAGGACATCGTTTTTGCGGATATGCGTGACGAAAGCCACCAATATCACGGTAGCCCATCTGTCAGTCACTTCGAGCTTGAGCGTGAAGAGCCTGGAGTCTTTCAGGAGCAGGAGATAATCGCGTTGCTGCAGCGAACGTTTGCAGCTGAGGAGATCTACCATTCCCCCAAGCGATACTACGATCGTGAAGAGGTGGCAGATATTTTGGTGGTGACGCCGAAGAACGTGTTTATTGTTCAGGCTAAAGATAGCCCGAATCTAGAGAGGGTGGTGAATCAATCTATAGATCGAAAAAAATCCACTGCCTTAAAGGCTTTGAGGAAGGGCGCGGCACAGGTGAAAGGGGCTGCCCTCTATCTGGGACGCAAAAAGCCAGCTGTGTTTTTAATGGGAGATGATGAGGTCAAGGTTGATCTGGAAGGGCGTGGGTTGTATGGGTTGGTTGTTATGAAAGAGCTATTTAATGATAGCTATGATGAGTACACTCCAGTGCTTTTTGATGTGTATGAGTCAAAGGGAGTGCCAACTATCGCGCTCTCGTATAGTGAGCTGCATCAGTACACTCGTTTTTTGCACGGTGATGAGGCATTTCTTGAAGCCTTTATGAAAGTTTTTGAATGGGGGCGTGAAAGTGGGATTTTTCCCCGCCTTCGAGTCATGGCGCCTGGATCGGTAGTGAATGAGGATCCGCCGATGCCAGCGAAGCGCTAGCTGTTTCCCCCAGCATGATAATGGTGGAATAGGTGGTTGGTACAAAAATGGTACAAATTGAGGAGTGGTGCGCTGAGTGCCTAGTTAAATGAGGCTTTCAGGAAAAGTATTCCCAATCCATCATAGGTGCAACGCTGAAGCGGCGTGACGGCTCAGGGCGCGTGGTTTGTTGGTTTGAAGCTAATTCTAGGGCCATTCTGGTCTACGCATACTTGTGCCATTTTTCGGGTTTTTGAGGCGTTTCTGGTGTGGCAGTGGTACGGCGTACCACCGCTAGCCACGCTTGTACCACCGAAAATCATGGCAACGATCAGAGCAAGGGAAAAGGCCGATGGAACGGTCAGCTATACCGTCCAGCTCCGCCTCAAGAAAAAGGGTGTCCTAGTTTACCAAGAGTCCCAGACGTTCGCCTGTAAACACGCTGCGCAGGCCCGAGCGAAGCGGCAGACGCTTCTCAAAACCCTCGATTTAGGGTGACTGACCTCCTCAGGGCGTGAAGCGGTCATTCTATGCCTTCAGGTGTAAAGCCCTGATTGAGCAGCGGATGAAGAGGGCGCGGTAGCTCCGAGGTTGGACACGCGATGCCACACACGCGTCAACGCTTATGTTAACTGTCGACCTCATACACCCTCTTAAGCACTTATCCGTCTGCATGGCATAAAGCGTCTGCGATAGCGCAGGCGCTTTTGGATCAACTCGAATGGCGGGGCTTAATTGCCGCCGAACACCTCAGAGACAGACGAGAGCGGATAGTGCGTTGGGTACGGGAGCGTTGCGACACCCGACTCGATCGCAGCACGTGCCACCGCATCGGATACGGCGCTGATCAGACGAGCGTCCAGCGGCTTCGGAATGATGTACTCACGACCGAACTCCAGGCCTTCGACACCGTAGGCTTCGCACACTTCCTTAGGCACTGGCAGCTTGGCCAGGTCTTTCAGGGCGATAGCAGCGGCGATCTTCATTTCTTCGTTGATGCGCTTGGCGCGAACGTCCAGGGCACCACGGAAGATGAACGGGAAGCCCAGTACGTTGTTGACCTGGTTCGGGTAGTCGGAACGACCGGTAGCCATGATCACGTCGCTGCGAGTGGCGTGCGCCAGCTCTGGCGAGATTTCCGGGTCCGGGTTCGAGCAGGCGAACACGATCGGGTTGGCCGCCATCGACTTCAGGCCTTCCGGGCTCAGCAGGTTCGGGCCGGACAGGCCTACGAACACGTCGGCACCGTCAAGGGCGTCAGCCAGGGTGCGCTTGTCGGTAGCGTGGGCGAACTGCGCCTTGTACTGGTTCAGGTCGTCGCGACGCGCGTGGATCACGCCGCTGCGGTCGACCATGAGGATATTGCTAGCGCCCGCGCCCATGCTTATAAGCAGCTTCATGCAAGAGATGGCTGCAGCGCCAGCCCCCAGGCAGACGATCTTGGCGTCCTCCAGCTTCTTGCCGGCGATTTCCAGGGCGTTGATCATGCCGGCCGCGGTAACGATGGCGGTACCGTGCTGGTCATCGTGGAACACCGGGATGTCGCACTGCTCGATCAAGGTGCGCTCGATTTCGAAGCACTCAGGGGCCTTGATGTCTTCAAGGTTGATGCCACCGAAGGTGATCGAAATGCGGCGAACGGTGTCGATGAACGCTTGTGGGCTTTCCGATTCGACCTCGATGTCGAACACGTCGATACC
The DNA here is from genome assembly GCF_001320885.1 of Pseudomonas sp. NBRC 111140. Classification (NCBI taxonomy): domain Bacteria; kingdom Pseudomonadati; phylum Pseudomonadota; class Gammaproteobacteria; order Pseudomonadales; family Pseudomonadaceae; genus Pseudomonas; species Pseudomonas sp. NBRC 111140. The sequence continues at coordinate 21,346 of NZ_BCBQ01000057.1, read as the reverse complement.
GGCGAATCGCTTGAACAGAACACCCTTGCCTTCCATCACCGGCTTGGAGGCCAGCGGGCCGAGATCACCCAGTCCAAGGATGGCGGTGCCATCGGAAATCACCGCGACCAGATTGCCCTTGCCGGTGTACCTGTAGGCCAACTCAGCATCACGAGCAATTTCACGTACTGGCTCTGCAACACCTGGGCTGTAGGCCAAAGATAGGTCCCGGGCGGTGGCGGTAGGCTTCGAAAGCTCTACGCTGAGTTTTCCTGGTCGTGGCTGGGCGTGGTATTCGAGAGCGTCGTTTTTGAGACTCATTGCAGCATCCTAAAAGGGTCTGGCCCCGAGCATTCGGCTGCGCAGACTTGTTTTATTTTTATCAGGAGTTGCCGCGCAAGGACGCTACAGGTGTGCGTGGCACCCGTGTCACCCTCACGCGGCAAACGAGGTGCTTAGAAGATTCGGTCGCTTTTCGCGTAGTGTTCAACTACGTCGATCAACGCTTGGTGAACAACGCTGTGGTCTTGGGTGACCAAGGCCGTGTCCAGCTGGTTCATATACTCCAGCAGCTGGCGGTGGTTTCGTCTGGCGAAGTCAGCCTCTAGCGCTTGGTCTTCATAGATGAGCACGTATGTGCGGCAGAAACCGGCAATCAAGAACGCTGCACAGGATTGGAATGGCTCATTTTGGATGATGGCTTCGCAATGAGCGTTGGCGTGTTTGAACGAGTCGGTACCTGGGAGAGCGGCGGCGAATCGTTGCACCATTTCTGAAAAGTTCATGCTTACCTAAACCTCTTGTTGCTGCACTAAGCACGGTCAGCGCGGGGAGTGAAAGAAAGCCGCTGGCCACGTACCGAACTGTCTACCGCTGTCCCGTCCCACACACGCTCGCCATTTACAAAAGTGGCGACGATGCTCGAAGAAAATGCGGTGTCATCGAAAGGCGTCCAGCCGCACTTGGAAAGCACCTGATCATTGGTTACGTAGTGCGGACGCTGAGGGTCAACAAGAACCAGGTCCGCAGCGTAGCCTTCACGAAGGTAGCCGCGGCGGCTTACGCGGAACAGCTCAGCCGGCGCATGGCTCACGACTTCAACCAGTCGTTCGAGCGTCAGCGCTCCTTGGAATACACGCTCCAGAGCGGTTTGAAGTGCATATTGGACAAGCGGGATACCTGATGGCGCTTGGCTGTAGTTGCCTTGCTTCTCTTCAAGCAGGTGCGGCGCGTGGTCAGTCGCCAATACGTCGAGGCGGCCTTCAGCTAGCGCCCTCACGATGGCATCCCGGTCACGGGCAGTCTTGATGGCCGGGTTGCACTTGATCAAGAAACCGAGACGGTCATAGTCGTGCTCGGTGAAGTGCAGGAAATGCACACAGGTCTCAGCGGTAATGCGCTTGCTTGCGATTGGCCCTGGTTCAAACAGCTCAAGCTCTTCTGCGGTGGAGATGTGCAGCACGTGGAGCCGAGTACCGTGCTTGCGCGCCAACTCAATGGCCAGCCGAGTAGATTTGATGCATGCCTCGCGTGAACGAATCAGCGGGTGCTCTCGGGCTGGAATGTCGTCGCCGAAGCGTGCTTTGGCTTTTTCCAGTTCCGCGTTGATCATCGGGGTATCTTCACAGTGCGTGATGATCGGCACCGGGGACACACGGAAGATCTCGTTCAACACGTCTGGGTTGTCGACCAGCATGTTACCGGTCGAGGCACCCATGAATACCTTCAGGCCGGGTGTGCTGGCCGGGTCGATGTCACGAATTGCGTCCAGGTTGTCGTTGCTTGCCCCCATGTAGAAGGCGTAGTTGACAACACTCGAGCCAGCCGCAATATCGTACTTCGCTTCCAAGGTTGCACGATCCAGCGCGGCTGGCTTGGTGTTCGGCATTTCCATGAAGCTGGTGATACCACCCGCTGCACAGGCGCGAGACTCACTGGCGATGTTAGCCTTGTGGGTCAAGCCAGGCTCCCGGAAGTGCACTTGATCATCAATCATTCCCGGTAACAACCACAGCCCAGTAGCGTCGATCAGTTCCTCTCCGGGCAGCTGTTCTAGGGCTTCGCCGATGGTATCGATGCGACCATTTCGCACTCGAAGATCACCGACCCAACGAAGTCCTTCATTAACCAGGGTTGCATTACGGATCAGCCAAGAGTTATCTCGAACGGTCATGGTTTCAGCTCCAATGTTGAGTGATACAGCACCTCTGTCGCTGCCAGGAAGTCGTCCAACCCCATCGCCTCGTGAGGGTTGTGGGACCCATGCTGGTTTCGGATGAAGATCATTGCGCTAGGGATGCCGACGTTTGCGAAAACCGCTGCGTCGTGGCCAGCACCACTAGGCGTGAGAACGCCTTTCCAACCCTTATCACGGGCTTGTCGAACGAAAACGTCCGTCCAGGGACCATGCATGGCGGCGGGGGCGGTATCGATCCGCTTGTCAAACTCGAATCGAACCTGGCGAGACGTCTCGATTGATTTGGCCTCGGCCAGCGCAGCCGAGTAAAACGCCTTGAGCGTGTCATGATGCAGGCTGCGCATTTCGAGGCTGAAGCTGACTTCGCCTGGGATACGCGAGACAGCGTGGTGGGCAGCATTTGTACCCAGGGTACCAACGGTAACCACCAGGTCGCGCTCCGCCGCGACGTATTCACTCCACAGCTCGTCAATTCGAGCAACGAGCTCACTCACGGCAAATACGGCGTCGTGGCGGTCTTCGCGCGCGACGGCCCCCGAGTGGCCGTCTTCACCTAGGCAACGGACTTGGTTATGGCGGAAATTTCCGCGAATGCCGGGAACGATGCCCAGAGCTTGCCCCATACGTTCCAACGACTCGGCTTGCTCAATGTGGATTTCAAGGTAGCCGGCAAATTGCGAGCGATCGATAAGCCACTCTTGGCGCCGAATTGCCTCAAGGTCTGCGCCCACCGCCTCCATGGCTTCAGCAAGCGTGCGCTTGCTAAAGCGGTTGGTAAGGCAAAGGTCCTGATCAGTCAGCCCACCAAACAGCGCTCGTGATCCGATGTACGACTTGCCGTACCAGGCGCTTTCCTCGCCTCGCAAGCCGATTACACGAATGGGTCGCGCCGTCTCTACTTTTTCCTGGTCCATTCGGCACAGGCAAAGCAGACCCGCCACAACGCCGGCCAGCCCATCGTAATTACCACCTTGCGGGACGGAATCAAGGTGCGAGCCATACCACAAAGCAGGCTCACCATTGTCGCTCTTGCGTTTGAAGATCACGTTGCCAGCGCGGTCAGGCCCCACATCAAGACCATGCGTCAAAGCGAAATCGCTCAGGTAAGCGATGGTGTCGTTTTCGCCCGGGCCGTAGCTTTCACGAGTGATGCCTTCGTGGGGATCACGGGACAGTGCTGCGACATCGTTGAACAGCTTTTCGGCCTGCTCACGCCATTGGGCAGTCATGGCAGGGCTCCGAAGGGTTCTGCAGGCGAGTCATCCAGAGCCCCGATCAGCGAGCTAATTGAAGAAACACCTTTACGCTCACAGAAGGCCGCCAATTCACCCACCATCGTGTTCATGGTCTTGGGGTGAAGGAAGGTGGCCGTACCCACCTGAACAGCCGATGCGCCGGCATAGATGAACTCCAGGGCATCATCGGCCGTGGAAATACCACCGCAACCAATGATTGGGATTTCCAGAGCCTGGGCGCACTGATAGGTCAGACGCACCATCAGCGGTCGAATAGCGGCACCTGAGATACCACCCATGAAATTCCCGAGCCTTGCACGACCACGCTCGATGTCGATGGAGAGCCCGAGCAGCGTGTTACCGACCACTACGGCATCAGCACCGGAGTCTTGCGCAGCCAGGGCAACCGGTACGACTTCACCAGCATTAGGGGTCAGTTTGACCCACAGGGGGAGGGAGGTGGCCTGCCGCATCAGTGCGACAACATTACGTGTACTTTCGGCCTGCATGCCAAACGACTGGCCGTGGGCTTCCAGGTTGGGGCAGGAAATGTTGGCTTCGATACCCGCCACACCCGGCACGTCACTCAGCCGGGCAGCCAGCTCGGCGAAGCCTTGAGCCGTTGGCGCCGAGATGCTCACGATCAGCGGTGAATCGAAATTCCGGTAGAAGGGAACGACCTTGTCGATGAACAGATCTGCACCCTTACTTGGGATACCGATCGCGTTCATCATCCCGTCCGCCAGCTCACAAACGCGTGGCATCGGGTTTCCGGTTCGCTTATCCGAAGTGATGGTCTTGGTGACCAAGGCGCCAAGCTGGTTGAAATCCAGCAGGTGGATCAGCTCCTCTGCGAAGGTACCCGAGGCTGGCATTACCGGGTTTTTCAGGCGCAGTCCGCCCACTTGTACGCTGAGATCGATCATCACACCACCTCCGCCAGGTCAAATACAGGGCCTTCAAGGCATACCCGCTTACCCACCCTGAGCCCGTCGACTTCGAATACTTCGACGCAGCACTGGCACATCCCTAGGCCACACACCATTTGCTGCTCAAGTGCCACTTGGCCTACCAGGCCAAGCTCTGCGCTGAGCTTTTTCAGCAGACGGGTCAGCCGCTTCGAGCCGCAGGTAAAGAGCGCGCTGGTCTTTTCACGAGCGATGATTTGTCTGAGCAGGTGCTCCAGTTGGTCTGGTGCACTGCTGCCGTCTTCGTCCAGGACTACCTGTACGTCGGCGCCGAGCGAGGCGAATCGCTCACGCGAAAGCAGGCTTTTTTCGCTGCGGGCACTCAGCACGGCGGTCAGTCGGATACCCAGCTGATGCGCAGCTTCCGCCAGTGGTGCGAGCGTTGCCAAGCCGACACCGCGAGCCACGATGATCATGTGATCCCAGGAAGAGTCCAGGTCAAATCCCTTACCCAGTGGGCCCAGAATCTCCAACGTTTGCGCTTCGCGGAGTGTTTCCAGGCCGTAGGTGCCTTTGCCGGTCACCTTGTACAAGAATTCGACCTGCCCCTTGCTGGGGTCTGCCTTGTAGGTGCTCATTGGCCGGCGGAAGTACGGTTTGTTGTCGCCTTCGTTTGGGCACAGCAGGTTGAAGAACTGCCCCGGCAGCGACTGGCATGCAGCACCGTCGGCTTGAAGCACTAGGCGCTTGTACTCATCGTTGACCCATTCGTTGGAGATGACGACCGCCAACGTGTCGTTAGGGGGGGTGATGGCAGTGGCCTGGCAGCAACCGGAAATCACGTTCATTGTGGGTGGCCTCGCATTTGTCTAATTTTTTATACAGCATGGTCAATAGAAATTGCCGCCTCAGTGTTGAGGCGGCGGGTAACTCGGTGTTTCAGGGATTGCGTGAGTTGAATCTACCGCAGTCGATTTATTCTGTCTAATTTTTGATACGAATCAGGCGAGGCAGGCTGATAGCCGGCTTCGATGATTAAGCCGGCTGAGCCTTTTTCAGCTGTTCACTCTGACAGGCAGGAAGCAGAAAGACCGTAGCGGCCATCGCCACGACGTAAAGCGACGAGAGCAACATGATCGCGGCAGTGAAGGAGTAATGAAGTGCTACCGCCCCCACAACTAATGGACCGAACCCGCCCGCAGCACGGCCAATGTTGAACAGCACGTTCTGGGCCGTGGCGCGTATCTGCGCCGGGTAGAGATCAGAGATCAACGCCCCATAACCGCCGATCATACCGTTCACAAAAATCCCCATGATCGCGCCGGCGAACAGCATGACGGTCGGGTTATCAAGGTTGGCATAAGCAATGACCATGATCGCTGCGCCTGCTTGGTAGAGCAGGAACATCTTCTTGCGGCCAAAGCGATCCGCCAGTTGGCCGAACAGCCAAATCCCGAATGCCATGCCCAGCACAGTGACTGCAGTCCAAGTACCAGATGCCATGAGCGAAAAGCCGAATTTCTTGGACAAGTAGCTGGGCATCCAGATCATCAGGCCGTAGTACCCAAAGTTCTGCACAGAAGTCAGGACCATCACCCCAACACTGGCCTTGGTGGTCTGCCGGTCTTTGAAAAGGTCAGTGAATCGCCGAGCAAACGGAACAGGATCAGCTGCAGCCTTCACGAACTCAGCCGGCTCACTCATCGTGTGACGGACAATCAAAGAAACGAAAGCAGGCAGCAAGCCGACCAGGAACATGCCACGCCAGCCGATGTAAGGCAGAAGCAATGGTGTGAGAAGAGCCGCCGCAAGAACACCGGCTTGCCATCCCATGCCCACATAAGAGGAGGCTCGGTTGCGCCGGTGTGCCGGCCAGGTCTCGGCGATCAGCGCCATGCCGATGCCGAACTCACCACCCAAACCGAAACCGGCGAGGGTCCTGTAGATCAACAGATCCCAATAGCCCTGAGCGATTGCGCAGAGACCAGTGAAGATGGAGAAGGTCAGGATGCACAGGGTCAGCATTCGAACCCGGCCATAGCGATCGCTCAATTGGCCAAATATCAGCCCGCCTGCCACAGCTCCCAATAACGTCCAAGTCACCAGCGAGCCGGCCTCCGATGATGTCAGCGCAAGGCCGATCGTAATCGCAGGCAGCATAAACCCGAGAATCAGTAAGTCGAAGCCGTCCATTGCATAACCCGTCACACTGGCTATCAAAGCCTTGCGCGGTGACGCATCCTTTTTTTGAACCATGTCGGACGAAGCCATCATGCTTTACCTCTTGTTTTTGTATAGTTTTTTAGACGACCTGACAGAGGGACTCGCCAGACCCGCCACCTGCTGGCACCTCAAGGGCTGACCACAGGTTACTGCTAGCGCCGGCTTTTGTCTAAATATTTAGATTTCACAAAAAGCCCGAAACAGCGAATGCACTAAAGGTGCCATTCGAGGTTGATGGAAAGTGCATCGACATCAATCCCATCGCCCGTGCGGTTGCCGAATTTGTTCCGCCAATACTCGTATCCGGGCCCAACCCAGAACACGTTCTTCTTGGCCCCGACGAGCTGACCTGCGTCGACCATCAAGGAGGTACGCATCAGTTGCTCATCTGCGGTGGGGTTGTTGCGGTAGTCATCACCCTTTTCAGTGTTGTAGCTGTAGAAGCCCTGGAATTTCATCGGCACACTGCCAACCGTGAACGGGACACCCCATGTCAGGTTCAGTTGGTAGAAGGGGTCGAACAGCATCGATGAGTGGTTCCCGGGTAGGTCACAGCTGTCTAGGCCGCAGTGGTTCCATTCCCGTGCGTAATACAGGCTCAGGTCGAGAAAACCCGCCGGCAGCGCAAATTTGAGGGTTGGACCGATCACCACCATTCGCTTGCGTGACTGGAATGCGTTGTTCTTTGTATTCCAGTCAAAACCCAGGGTCAGCGCGACATCCTTGACCGGGCCGAAGGCCAGGGGCTTATCGAAAATCCGGCCGTACTGCAGTTGATTGCGATAAGTCAGGTAGATTTCGGTGGCGCCACTGTCGCTGTCCTTTTTGGGGTCATTGTGATCTGACTTGAACACATCAAGGTTCGCAAATTGCTGGCCTAGCGCGTAGGTGCTGACATGGGTGAGCTGGACGATGTGCTTAGCCACGTCTTTCTTTTTGCCTGGGTCGGAGAAATGACTGCTGTAGCGATATCCAATGAAGGTATCGCTGAACGCTGGGGGTTGAGCTGCCATGACAGCTGGGGTCAAAAAAAGGGCGAGTACGGGCGCGCCGATTCTGGTCTTCATTACCGAAGCTCCAATCAGAGTGTTGTTATTACGCGTTGGGCAGGAAAAAACTGCCTAGCTGTCAGGTCCTAGGACCAAAGCCAAGCAAGCAGGCAAGGAAGTGCTACAAAACGGTGCGGAGTGTGTGCTGAGATACCCAGCCGCGGGTCGGCGCGAGGGGAGTTGAGTAGACATGAGCCGGCCTTTTTTTGTATTTTTTAGACGAACAACTTCACCTGTCTAAATATTGATACACTTGCAGCATGACTTCGTCAAGCCGATCTGGTCGGACACGCGCACTCATCCAATAATGATAAGGATTCTCATTGAACCAGATTGATTACCAAGCAATCGGCGAACGTCTCAGGGCTTTTCGAATTGGCCGTCAGCTGAATGCCGATCAGGTTGCAGAAAAGCTCGGCATCTCGCGTGCTGCGGTTTATCGCCTCGAACTTGGCAAAATCGTAAAGCTCGAAACGCTGGAGCGGTTGGCGGAGCTGTTGAAGGTCTCGCTGACCAGCCTGCTGGGTTCAGACACGGAGTACTTCGACAATGCGCTGGGTTACTTCGAGCGCATGAGGCAGCTGGAAGCGAGGTCCAGCAGCATCATCTCCTACTTCGATCCGTTCTCTTATCTCCTGACAACGCCGGAGTACTCTGAGCTGTTCAAAACGATGCTCTACGAGGCCAGGCCTCGGGTTTTCAGCGGTGCTCAAGAAGCGATGGAAGACCAGATACTGAGTATCCTGGACGAGCGGAAATCCACCTTCTTCCGCCAAAAATTCGAGGTCAAGTCCATCGTCGGTCTGCGCCAGATCGAGCGCTATTTGCACATTGGCCTGGTAGGTCGTTTGGACTTACCGCCCAGTGTTCGTATGGAGCGGGCTTTGCTCGCCCGCCGAGAGATCGAAAACCTGATCAGCATCGTGGAATCGAACAGCGATCATCCGAACATCTATCTGATCGACGAAGCGCTCCCAAGCGCCACCTTCCAGATCTTCGAACAGAAAAACACAAGCTACGTAGCAGTCAGCCCCTACCGACTGGGCGAATTGCCCAATCTGCATGTAGGCATTGCTAGCGTGACGTCATCGGCCCAGGCGGTGGACATGTACAAAGCCATGTCTACCGACTTGTTGAGCCGAGCATATTCAGGCCGAGACGCTATGAGGAAGCTCCAGCAGCTGCTGGCAAAGTTGTAACTAGACGTGCGTCGCCCTGGCTTTCCTGGACACTTTTAAGCGACTGATTTTGGTCGTTAGCCAAGCTCGGCAAACGGCCACCTCAACGCCCAGAGGAAGTCAGTCGAGCTAAATCGAGGCTTCTGGGGCACGTATCTGATACCCGGCTCGGTTGCCCGGCGCCGGGTGGATTTGGGGAACGGGCATAGCCCACCAACTTGGCCCAAACATACGTCCGGGCCGGTGATGATTGGTGTTGACCGCTGCCCAAGGCCCCACTTACTTCAGCGGCACGTAGATATCCGTTTGCCACTGCTCCAGCGGCGTTTCCGGGTACACGCTCAGGTACTGGAAGAACAACGGATGGTCGCGCAATTCTTCATTGCTCGATGGCAGCCAGTCACGATAAAGCGGGTAGATGGTTTCGCCGATGTAGTCAGGCGAGCCGATATGCTGGATCACGGCGCAACGCCCGGCCGGGATGACCCGCTCATGCACGGCGAAATCGTTGGGCTGCACAGCCTCATCAATCTCACCGCAAACGGCAAAGCGAAAAGCGTCGGGCGGGGTGGTGTCGGGGTTGTCGTAGGGAATGCCGAACGTGCGGCTGCTGGCCACCGGCGACTGGCCGCTGTGCATGCGCCATTGGCGAAAACGCGCGACGCTTTCGCCGACCAGGCCGGGTGGCCCTCGGTGCTCGAGCGCGGCTACGCGGGTTTCGGCGAAATCCACGATACGGATCTGCATGGTGATACTCCTGGAAAGGTGTGGAACAACGAATACCGCACTCCAGGCCTGCCAGTTCGGCGCCTTGGCGAACACGCTGGGCGCCATGCCAAAGGCACGCTTGAACGCTCTGGAAAAGGCTTCGGGGCTTTCGAAACCGGCGCCGAATGCGGCTTCCAGGACGGGCATTGCGGGTGAGGCGACCAGCTGGTGCGCCGCGCGTCGAAGCCTCATCAGTTGCACATACCGCGAAACCGGAATGCCCATGTATGCCGTGAACTGCCGATGGAAGTGAAACGCCGAGAAGTTGGCGATGCGGCTCAGGGCATTCACCGACAGGTCGCCTTCAAGGTGGCTGTCGATGTAGGCAAGCACGGCTTCGAACCGCTTTGCGTAGGTAGGGTTGTGCTGTGAGTCAGTCAACGAACGGAATCTCCGGAAGGTGCGGTGAGCGCTAGCATCCGTTGTTCAGGCATCGAGGTGCCTAGCCGTGATTGCTCAATCGGGGATTGTCTTGACCATGCCGTGGATGACGCCAGTGTGGCCGGGTGTACCGTGCTACCGGCCAGTTAAGCAAGTTGGGCCGCAAAAGCGGCCCCTGTAACGCTAGCTGACAGGTGGGTCAATCCACCCGCACGAACTCGTTCTTGGCCATTTCACTGCCGCCGACGGCTTCCAGGCGCTTGCCGCCCTCCAGTACGCGCACATTGATCAGTGCAAGCCCGTCCTTGTTGCGCGCCGTGACCACATCATCCTTGCGCTCCCACTCTTCGACCTTGACCTTGCTGCCATTGGCGATGATGTAGTCCTTGGAGAACTCCCACTTTTGCTTGGGGCTTTTGAAACCCATCACAGTGGTGGTGGCTTCGTAAGTCCCTTCCAGGGCGTCGTTGCCGCAGCCGGCCAGTACAAAGAATGGCAGCGCTGCGAGTACCAGTTTGAATGTACGCATGTGATTTCCTTATCGGTTGGTTTTGATGGTGACGCATCATGAAGGCGGAGTGCCCGTAGCAGGTCCATGGACATCCGCATGGGCGCTACGCCGCGGGATTATACAGACCGGGCCTGATCAGCAAAGTTGCATGCACCAGGGTGCTTGAAACCTTGACGAAGTTGTCTGGGCTGGTGGGGTAGAGCAGCCGTGTTTTTCAGGCAAGGCTGCAGGGTGAGTACCAGGGGGCCGCGGAATCGATGTGAACGTGTTTCTGCTTCTTGGGCAGGAACGGGGTATCAAGTGTGCCCAGGGCTATCGAAACCCAGTCGGCAAAATCACCTTGGGACCGTGACCAGAACAAGCTTGAGCCGCACGCGACGCAAAACTCGCGCACTACCGTCGGTGAAGAGGCGAAGGTCTTGATGTAGGTAGCACCGCGTAGTATTCGCAGCATATTGCGCGGCACGCTGCCGTACGAAGCGAATGCGGCGCCATGACCTTTACGGCATTGGCTGCAATGGCAATGGCTCACTGCCTTGGGTGGGGTGAGTAGCAGGTAACTGACCGCTGTGCATAGGCAGCTTCCTTGGTATACCTCTGTCATTGGTGCTTCCGTGCAGGATGAAAACGCCAGCCTAAACGCCCAGGCCTGATCAGTCGACTGGCCGTAACTGACGTCCATCGTGCACAGGGTGCTTGACCCTGAAGTGGCTATAACCCTCAGTCTGGTCGTTAGTTTGCCTCTACTAGGAATTCATCATGGACAACCGTATTCCTCCGCCCCTGGTTGCAACCCTGTTCGGTCTATTGGCCTGGTTCGCGGCTCGACACTTACCGGGAACCTTGGAGGTGACTGTCGAATGGCGCATTGGCCTGGCGCTCGTGGTATTGCTAGTAGGCGTAGCTGTTTGTCTGGCCGGCGTGCTTTCCTTCCGTCAAGCACGCACTACGGTCAACCCGCTGAAGCCTGAAACAGCTTCGGCACTGGTCACCGGGGGCATCTACACCTATACACGCAACCCCATGTACCTAGGCTTCGCCACAGCCCTGATTGCTTGGTCAATCTTTCTCGCCTGGCCGCCAGCACTTCTAAGCGTGCTGGGCTTCGTAATCTATATGAACCTCTTCCAGATCGGTCCGGAGGAACGGGCCCTTGCCAGTCGTTTCGGCAGAGCGTTCACGCAGTACTGCAAACAAGTAAGGCGTTGGCTTTAGATAACGAAACGTCTGCCAGCCGAGGCGAGTTCTCGATGGGATTGAGCCTTTTTGATGCGCCCTGTCAGTGCTGCGCGCTATCCACCGCGATGCCTTCGCCGGATACCTCGGTGTAGCGGGCACTGCGATCGGCAATGGCGTAATGAATCAACCCGCCCAAACCTGCCCCAAAGAACCACGAAAACTGCGACAGCGTATCGAACGCCGGCACCAGCGCCAGCACGATGGCGATCAGCGCAGCCGGGATGAACGCCGCTACAGCGCGCAGGTTGACCCCACGGTTGTAGTGATAGGCAGCCTCTGTACTTTCGCTGTACAGCTGCGGCAGGTTTACCCGGCTGCGGCGAACCAGGTAGTAGTCGGTGACGATGATTCCGTACAGTGGGCCGAGCAGGGCACCCAGGCCGCCGAGGAAATACACGATCACCGACGGGCTGTTATACAGGTGCCAAGGCAGGATCAGCACCGCGATGGCGGCGCTGAGCAAGCCGGCGCGGCGGAAGTTCAGCAGGTTCGGCGCGAGGTTGGCGAGCACGTAGGCCGGGGCGACGAAGTTGGCCATGATGTTCACCGCGACGGTGACGATCAGGAAGGCCAGGCAGGCCAGCACCAGGCCGGCGGTGTTGGGGATGGCGGCGACGATTTCGGTCGGTCCCTGCACCAGCTTGCCGTCGATGCTGAACTGCGCGCCGGCCAGTACCACGGCGATCAGCGCGAAGCCGAGCATGTTCACCGGCAGGCCCCAGAAGTTGCCCACGCTGATGGTGCGACGGTCTGGGCAGTTACGGGTAAAGTCGCAGAAGTTGAGAATCATGGTGCCGTACAGCGAGACCCACAGCGCGGCGGCACCGAGCACTTTCAGCCACATAGTCGAACCGGTTGGCGCGTTGCCGCTGGACCATGAAATCGACAGGCCACTGCGCCAGTACATCCAGCCCGCCAGGCAGGCAAAGGCGACCAGAATGATCGGCCCGGTGATGGACTCGAAGCGGCGCACCATCTCCATGCCGTAGGCAAAAATCGCCACCTGCACGCACCATATGCCTAAGAAGGTGATCCAGCCCAGCGTCGACAGACCGAGGATCGAGTTCTGGTCGTAGGCTTTGAGGTCTGGAGCGATGGCGGTCAGCAGCACGCGCAGCACGACCGAGGCGAGGTAGGTTTGTATGCCGAACCAGGCGATAGCGATCACCGCGCGGATCAGTGCCGGGATCTGCGCACCATGAATGCCGAAGCTGATACGGCACATGACGGGGTAGGGCAGGCCGGTCTTCTGGCCCATGTAGCCCGACAGGTTCATCAGGCCGTAGATCACCAGCGCACCAAGCGCGAAGGCGGCGAGGATCTGCGCGCCGCTCATGCCCAGGGCGAACAGGCCGATGGCGAAGGAATAATTGGCGATGTTATGCACATCGTTGGTCCACAGCGCGAACAGGCTGTAACGCCCCCAGGTGCGATTGGCCGCGCGGGTCGGGGCAAGGTCGGCACTGTACAGACGCGGGCTCAACGCCAGCTGATTGGGCTCGGCCGTATCGGCGGGGAGAGCATCAAGCTGACCAACATCGGAACGTGAAATCGACGCCATCGGGACTCCATGATGGTTGTGTACTTTTATTATTGAATTTGTATACACACAAGATTCATACCAACCCACGCGTTCGGTTGAGGCCAGCCTTCTATAGCCTTCATTCGGCATTTTTGCGTGATACGCCTCGCCGAGAAGTGGGTATTTTGTGCACATTTTTTGTGCAAAGTTGTTACCGCACGCGTCAGGCGGGGATGCTTACCTGTTCACCAGGTTGAGCTGACGCGCTGAACGGGTGGCTTTCAAGGGAATGTTCGGACTAATCTGCCAGCAGGATTCTATGGGGGCTTTTCGATGTCGCATGTATCGCTCGGACTGGGTCTGTTACTTGCCGCTGCCTTGGTCGAAGCAGCCCCACTGCAGGTGCCCACCCCGGCCGCACTGAGGAGCCAGCTCGAAAGCCTCAAGCCTGGCCAGTTTCTCTGGTACCCGCAGGTTTCGCCGGTAGGGCCGGTGACCGTGGTGGTGAGCCTTACCGAGCAACGTGCCTACGTCTATCGCAATGGCATTGCCATTGGCGTCAGTACCGTGAGCAGCGGCAAGCCAGGCCGGGAAACCCCCACCGGGGTATTCAGCATTCTGCAGAAGAAGGTCGAGCACAAATCCAGCCTCTACAACAGCGCGCCGATGCCCTATATGGAGCGCCTGACGTGGGACGGCATTGCCTTGCACGCTGGCCATCTGCCGGGCTACCCCGCTTCGCATGGTTGTGTCCGGTTGCCGATGGACTTTGCCAAGAAGCTGTACGAAGTCACCGGTTTCAGTTCGACGACTGTCATCGTTTCCGATACCAACAGTGCGCCGGTGGAGGTCTACCACCCCGGCGTGCTGGCGCCTACGGTCAGCGATGGCAAGGCCCAAGGCCCGCTGGTATTGAACAACCAACAGTTCTGGAACGACCCAGACCCGACGGCTGGGCCACTGTCGATCCTGATCAGCCGCGCCGACTTGCGGGCCTACGTGTTCCGCGGTGGCCAGTTGATCGGTTCGGCGCCGGCACTTTCGGCTGAAAGCGGCCAGCATCGCAGTGGCATGGCGGTGTATTCCCTGTTGCAAAAGCCATCCAGCTTGGCACTCGATGGCGGGCTACCCTTACGCTGGTCAGTGGTGGGCTTGAGCAACCCGGAGTATGGGAATACGCCTTATGAACAATTGGGGCAATTGAACATCAACCCGGAATTTCGCCGTCATCTACGAGCGGCAATGGACGTTGGCACGATGCTGGTGATCACTGACTGGGCGTCTACTCGGGATACCCGCAGCAATGGACAATTCACGGTGATCAGCACCGAGGGCAGTGAAGAATCTAAACCATTGGTCAAGAAATGATCGGCAATCTTCAGTAAATCAAGCAAAGTAGCGGTTTTTGGCTGCAAACAAGGCAGATAAGACACGTTTTCAACAGGGTACCTATGTCGATGCTTGAACCTTTGCGCGGAGCCGTCCGGCTCTCGGTGGCCAGTATTGGCCTGTTTTTCTTGAGCGCCTGGCCTGCTGCCTACGCGCAATCTCTGCCTAGTGCTGCCGAGCTGCAGCAGTTGGCGCCGAACGCCAACCTGTCCACCTTGGCCCTGGCCCTTACTGCCTATTCATGCGCCAGTCACAACGACGCGAACAAGTTGCTGACGGTGATCGATTACTCCAAGGCCTCGCGTGACAAACGCCTGTGGGTGTTCGACCTGCGGGCCCGGAAACTGCTGTTCGAAGAGTGGGTCGCCCATGGCAAGAACAGCGGCGCCGATGTGCCGACCACGTTCTCCAACGCGCCGAACAGTTACCAGTCCTCCATCGGCCTGTATGAAACCGGCCAGACCTACAGCGGCAAGCATGGCCGCTCGCTGCGCCTGCAAGGGTTGGAGCCGGGGTTCAACGACAACAGCATGTCGCGGGCAATCGTGATGCATGCCGCCGCGTATGCCGACCCCAAGGTCGTGCCCGGCCTAGGGCGCCTGGGGCGCAGCCAGGGCTGCCCTGCCGTTCGGCCGGCCATTGCCGGCAAGCTGATCGAGACGTTGCAACGCGGTAGCTATGTGTTTGCCTATTACCCGCAGCAGAACTGGCTGAAAACATCACGGTTTCTCAACGCACAGAGCTGCCCGCTGGCAAATCAGTCGCTCGCCAGCAAATAGAGGCAACGGTGGGTAGTTACTGATTACCCTTGGCCTGTTGCTCCAGGTGCACCTGCAACGTCGGATCGATTTGCAGTGCGCTGGCCAGTTCGTCCAGGTAGGCCCGCTCTGCGGGCTGCTGGTCATCCACCAGCATCACGCTAGCCAGGTACATTTCGGCAGCCATGGCGGGGTCCTGGGCAGACTGTGCCACCTCGGCTGCATCGAGTGGTTTGCTAACCTCCTCATCCAGCCATTGCTGCAGTTGCGGGTCGCTGGTGTGGCGTTTGATTTCGGCGTAGATCAACTGTTCTTCTTGCTCGTCGATGCGACCGTCAGCCTTGGCTGCCGCGATCAATGCGCGCAGTACCGCATGGCTGTGGCCTTCGGCTTCGGCGCCCGACAGTTGATCGACCGTACGCATGGCCTGTTGCGGGGCGGCTGCCTGGCTGCGTTGCCAGCTTTGATAGGCCTGGAACGCCATCATGCCCAACGACGCCAGCGCGGCATAATTGGTGCCACCCGCAGAGCGGCCCTGGGTAGAGCCAAGCGCGCTGCCGCCACCCAAAAGCCCGCCCAGTAAACCACCAAGACCGCCAGCGCCACCCGTTGCACTGCCGCCGCCAAGCAGCCCTCCCAGCAAGCCGCCCAGGCCGTCTTGCGATGCCAGGCCGCCGTTCCCTTGTTGCGCTCGCGAGCCTTGTCCGGCGCGCAGCAGCTGTTCGAGTAGATCAGTCGTGTTCATGGCACCGCCCTCGGTCGGTAGTCGTTGCCCAGACAAGCAACGATAGCCCCCTCGAGGCGAACTGCCATGACCGTTTGGCAGACTTGGCCCAGAAGGGCCAAGGTCGGGTCAGGCACCCATATGGCAGGTGCTGCAGCCAGGGTACTGGCTCAGCCTCTCATCACTTCGTCCAATGCCTGCTCAAGGGTGTTGACCGTGCGCTCGATATTGTGCAGCTTTTCGAGCCCGAACAGGCCGATGCGGAAGGTCTGGAAGTCGGCTGGCTCGTCACATTGCAACGGCACGCCGGCGGCTATCTGCAGGCCGTGATCGGCAAATTTCTTGCCGCTCTTGATATCGGCATCATCGGTGTAGCTCACCACGACGCCCGGTGCCTGAAAGCCCGATGCGGCCACGCTCTTGATGCCTTTGCCAGTCAACAGGGCGCGCACCCGATCACCTAGCGCCTGTTGTTCCGCGCGGACCTTGTCGAAGCCGTAGGCTTGCATCTCGTTCACCACGTCGTTGAACCGTGCGAGCGAATCGCTGGGCATGGTCGCATGGTACGCATGCCCACCTTGCTCGTAGGCCTGCATGATCTGAAGCCACTTTTTCAGGTCGCAGGCAAAGCTGCTGCTCTGTGTGTGCTCGATGCGTTCGAGGGCCAACGCGCTGAACATCACCAAGGCGCAGCAAGGTGAGGCGCTCCAGCCTTTTTGCGGTGCGCTGATCAGCAGGTCGACCGCGCACTTGTGCATATCGACCCAAATCGTGCCGGAGGCGATGCAGTCCAGTACGAACAGGCCACCCACTGCATGCACGGCATCGCCGACGGCCCGCAGGTAATCGTCGGGCAGGATAATCCCTGATGAGGTTTCAACGTGGGGCGCGAAGACAATCTGAGGCTTGTGCGCCTCAATTGCCGCCAGCACTTGCTCCAGAGGCGGTGGCGCGTAGGCCGCCTGGCGCCCCGTGTCGACCGGTCGGGCTTTCAGCACCGTGGTGGCCGCCGGGATGTTGCCCGTATCGAGGATTTGGCTCCAGCGATAACTGAACCAGCCGTTGCGTATCACCAGGCATTGCTGGCCAGTGGCAAACTGGCGCGCAACTGCTTCCATGCCGAATGTACCGCTGCCCGGCACTACCGCAACAGCCTGGGCGCCATAGACCTGTTTCAGGGTCTTGGAAATGTTCTTCATCACGCCTTGAAATGCCTGAGACATGTGATTGAGCGAGCGGTCGGTGTACACCACCGAGTACTCGACCAGCCCCTCAGGATCAATACTGGAGTAGAGCGTTGACATGGGGTGACTCCTTGGCAGAGATGTCCGTGATATCGACCCTGCCCTAAGCCCTGGCAAATGACAAGACGGGGCAGGGCGGTGTGCGGCTTCGGTCGACCTTATCAACAGCCTCACCGGTACCGGTGACCGCTAAACTTTGCTCTAACCGTAGATTAACTATTGCCTGTCTGTTGCTTCAGCCAGTGTTGCACGACGCCAAGCGACTCAGGCTGCTGCAGCTTGCGTGGCCACACCAGATAGAACGACTTGTCGAGCCTGAGCTGCTGAGCGAAGACTTGAATCAGCCTGCCGGCGACGATGTCATCACTGACGAACGCCAGGCTGGCCAACGCAATGCCCTGGCCACTGATGGCCGCATCAATGGCCAATGAGGTCTGATTGAACCGCAGGTTCTTGGCGGTCGGTTGCACGTGTTGCGGAAACACTGCAGCAAGGAACTGAGGCCAGAAGTTATGGGCATCGTGGAGCATGATGAAATCTTGCAGTTGCTCGAAGCTGGCGGGGACTTGGCTGCCCTCGAACAACGCAGGGCTGGCCACTGCGACGATGCGATCCTCCATCAACAGTTCGCTGTTCAGGCCTGCGCCGATTTCGGGCTTGCCATAGCGGACGGCGATATCCACGCCATCGGTGTTGAAGTGGGACAGTCGATCTGTAGCCAGCACACGTAAATCGATGTCCGGGTGGCTTTGCGCAAAACTGCCCAGCCTGGGAATAAGCCATTTGGAGGCAAAGGTCGGGGTAACGCTGACCGTAAGGTGCGCTGATTGTGGCCGCAGCAGGCGTGTCGCCTCATCGATCATGGCCAGGGCACTGCGGATGCTGCCGCTGTAACCCAGCCCTGCATCGGTCAGTGCCAGGCCCCGGGGCAGGCGCTCGAACAGGCGAAGGTTCAGGCTTGCCTCCAGCCCGCGTATCTGTTGTGCAACTGCCGCCTGGGTCACGCCCAATTCTTCGGCGGCCAGGCGGAAGTTAAGGTGGCGGGCGACCACTTCAAACACGCGTAGCGCATTAAGCGAGGGCAATTCAGGGAAACCGTTTGGCATGACGTTGGCAATGGCCGGGCTGGAAAAATTCATTGCCGAGGCTACTCCCTGAGCACCTTTAAAGAAACCCGCGCCAGCGCCTTCAATTCAAGCTCCTGAACCTCAAGCGCTCTTTTCGCGGCAGCGGTTTTTCATCGTGCAGCTTGACTCGTGAAATTTTTAGTGTAATTTTTCATGAAAAATAAACATAAAAATTTCACGGCAGTCCGAAACGATGAAGATGCACGAAGAGGTTGAAGCCCTCGCGATCCTTATTCACGACCTGCGCAAATTCAAGAACCTGACCTTGGGTGAACTGGCCGAGCGCATCAACCGCTCTGTCGGTTTTCTCTCCCAGGTCGAACGCGGTGTTTCACGCCCGACCGTGGCGGACCTCACCGCTATCAGCGAAGCGCTCGGCGTATCCACCGCGTACTTCTACAACCTGAGCAAGCCCCGCAGCATCGGCTGGGTCACGCGCCCCCATGAGCGGCGCACGCTGTACCTGGAGTCGGGCATTACCGACGTGCTGGCCTCGCCGACCATCGCCGGCGCGTTCGCCATGCTCGACAGCCATCTCGAGCCCGGCGCCACCAGTGGCGAGGACTACCTGAGCGATCGTTCCGAGCAGGGCTGTTTCGTGCTCGAAGGCGAGCTCACGGTATGGCTGGACCAGGGTGACGCCGTGACCCTGCACGCCAACGACTGCTTCCAGCTGCAACCCCACGCGCAATTCCGTTACGCCAACCTGACGGAAAAGACCACCCGTGTGCTCTGGGTCTTCAATTGAATTCGTTCACCTCACAAGGATAAGAAGATGAGTGTCATCTTTCCGGATCTGCTGGCTGAAGTGCGCTCGTTCCGAGCAGAACACCCGGCAATACGCTATGTCGACTTGATTGCACTGGATATCCCCGGGCATTTCTATGGCAAGCGCTACCCCATCGACATGCTGGAGAAAGTCGCAGCCGGTGCGCCTTTGAAGCTGCCGCAGAACTGCGTGCTGCTGGGCACCCAGGGTGGGCTCTACCCGATTGGTGACTACTGCTTCGCCGACGGCGACCCGGATGCCGCGCGGCGCCTGGTACCGGGCACCCTCAAGCCGGTGCGCTGGGAAAAGGAAGTGATCGCCCAGATGCTCATCACCTCCGACGGCACTGCCAAGCCGATCGAGTTCGAACCCCGAGAGGTGCTGGCTCGCGTGCTTCAGCGCCTGGCCAAGCGTGGTATCCGCCCGGTGGTGGCGTTCGAACTGGAGTTCTACCTGTTCGACCGCAAGCTCGATAACGGCCTGCCGCAGTACCCGCGCGACACGGCGACCGGGGACGAAGACGACCAACCGAACATGCACATCGAGCGGCTGTCGCGCTTCTCGTCGGTGCTGCACGAGATGGTCGATGGCGCCAACGAGCAGGGCGTGCCGGCGAACGTGATCACCGCAGAGCTAGGCCCCGGCCAGTTCGAAATCAACTTCTCCCACAGCGACGATGCCCTGAGCGCGGCGGACTGGTCGGCGCTGTTCTGCCGCAGTACCCGGGGTATCGCGATGAAGCACGGCTACCGCGCCAGCTTCATGAGCAAGCCGTACCTGGACGCGCCAGGCAGCGGCATGCATGTGCATGTCAGCCTGTACGACGACGCCGGCAACAACATCCTGGCCGGTGCCGAGCAGCGCAAGCTGCGTCATGCGGTGGCAGGGTGCCTGGAGCTGCTGCCGCACTGCATGCCGATCTTTGCCCCCAACCACAATGCCTACCGCCGTTATGGCGCGATGGTCAACGCGGCGAGCAAGGCCAGCTGGGGCTTCGAGGACCGTGATGCGTGCATTCGCATCCCGGAATCCGACCCGCGCAACCTGCGCATCGAGCACCGCCTCGCGGGCGCCGATGCCAACCCGTATCTGGTGCTGGCGGCCATCCTGACCGGGATGGAGCATGGCCTGGACCGTGGCGTGGAACCCATTGCGCCGTTGAACGACAACCGCCAGAGCGGCATCGACTTCCCCAAGGATGCCCTCAGCGCTCTGGCCGCCATGCGTCACCACCCGGTGGTCAACGAAGGCCTGGGCAGTGAGTTCGTGATGGTTTATTGCGAAAACAAATACCAGGAGCAACTGGACTTCATGCGCCACATCGATGCCCGCGAATACCGCTGGTTCCTTTGACTGCTGCGGTCCGAACAGACGCTTTTTCAACGTTTGAATACCACGCGCAATACCGATTTGCCGGAGGAAGATATGCCACGTGTGCCCGTTATTGGCATTACCGCATGCACCAGCATGATTGAGCAGCATGCCACCCAGACCATCGCCGAGAAGTACGCACGCGCGGCCGCCAAAGCGGCGTGTGGGCTGCCCATCGTGATCCCCAGCCTCGGTGACCTGATGGACAGCGCCGATATTCTCGACGTGGTGGATGGGCTGATCTTCACCGGTTCGCCGTCCAACATCGAGCCGTTTCACTACAACGGCCCGGCCAGTGCGGTAGGCACCCATCATGACCCTTTGCGTGATGCCACCACGTTGCCGCTGATGCGTGCGGCCATCGCCGCCGGTGTGCCCGTACTTGGCATTTGCCGTGGCTTTCAGGAAATGAACGTGGCGTTGGGTGGCACCCTGTACCAGAAGGTCCACGAGGCTGGGGTGTTCATGGATCACCGCGA
Source organism: Pseudomonas sp. NBRC 111140 (assembly GCF_001320885.1). NCBI lineage: Bacteria > Pseudomonadati > Pseudomonadota > Gammaproteobacteria > Pseudomonadales > Pseudomonadaceae > Pseudomonas > Pseudomonas sp. NBRC 111140. The sequence goes on along the minus strand of NZ_BCBQ01000057.1, from coordinate 295 downwards.
AGGCAAGGGCGAGCCCATCGAAAAGCAGTATGGCCCGCGTCACACCATGCATGTGGAACCCGGTGGCCTGCTCGACCGCATGGGCTTGCCGGCGATCTTCGACGTCAATTCCATCCACGGCCAGGGCATTGATGTACTGGCCCCGGGGCTACGGGTGGAAGCATTGGCACCAGATGGCCTGGTGGAAGCGATTTCGGTCGAGAACAGCAAGGGGTTTGCCCTGGCCGTGCAATGGCACCCGGAGTTCCAGGTCATGGACAACCCGCAGTACCTGGCCATCTTCCAGTCATTCGGC